>JALUED010000038.1 GCA_027053145.1 Thermaceae bacterium
GGATCAAGCGGTGGTGGGGGCCGAGTCCGGCGCGGCGGCGGGCGGCGGCCTCGATCCGCGCCCGGAAAAAGTCAGGGTCCAGCGGGCCCAGGTCAAAGCGGTAAAGCCGTAGGGCGGCGCGGGCTTTTGGTTCCAAGTAGCCGACGCCCAAGGGCTCGCCCGTTGCGGAATAGAGCCGGGCCACCCCCTCCTCGCCCGGGAGCTCGGCGAGTTCGTCGGCGTAGACGGTGGGGTAGAAGTTCTTGACCTTTTTCTCCTTGCCCGGCTTGAGGGTCGCCCGCAACACGCCCCTAGGATCGCACGAGGGCGCGAAGGGGGGCGAGGTCGGCGGGGAAAAACCGGCCGATCCCCAGGTCCTTAAGGACGAGTTTGGCCATCGGGTGGGCGTGCATGCGAAGCAGGGCTCCTTTTAGCGCCTTTACCTCCTCGGCCCGAGAAGGCGCGAGCAGGAAGCTGTGGGCAAACCGCCGGGTTTCGGAGATCAAGACGGGCTTTGTGCCCTCGCGGGAGACGGGCTCGAGGCTTTCGTAGAAGTCTTTGTAGAGGAACGCGTGTTGGATCTTTCCCGCCTGTAGCGCGCTCAAAACCTCGCCCCAGGAGGCAAAGGGGACGAGCTCCCCGGGGGCATGGCCCGCTTTCTTAAGCAGCTCCATGCCCAAAAGGCTTGCGAACTGGCCGGGCACAAACCCCACCCGTGCGCCAGCGAAGGCCGCAAGGCGTGCCGGCGTGCCCTCCCGAACCAGGAGGACCACTTCGTCGTAGCGGTCGCTGGCTGCAAGGGGGATGAATCCAAAGGTGTCGGCAAGCCGGAGGGCGTCCAGCGGGTTGGCGTACACGAGGTCTACTTGAGGCCAAAGGCGGTAAAACTCAGGGAAGTCGGCCGCCGGTTTGAAGCCGAACTCGCGGCCTGATACCGTGCCAAAAACCACGAAGAACTCGATCCAGGTCGGGAGCGCCCGGGCGCTGTCGTGGGGGCAAACGGTAGCCCGCATCGGGTTCAAGCCTAGGGGCTATCTACCCTAGACTCTAGGGTATGAAGCTCTTTTTGGTCACCAACGAGCTCTTGGCCGAGGGGCCGGGCCGCGTCGAAGCGGTCTACCTGGTCGCCGCCGAGAGCGAGGAAGAAGCGCTTGAAAAAGCGCGGGCCCGGGGCGGCGGGGCCGTCCTTAGCCAGCGGGTCCGCCCCCTTCGCTTCGAGCCCGACGGCACCATCTTGGTCTGGATGGGGCTCCTTTCGGGCGAGGTGGAGCGCGCCGCGGGAAAGGCGAAGAAGCAAAGCGGAATGCGGATCGAAAGGTGAGCTGGGAGGGGGCGAATGGCCCCCCTTCCCTTCATAAGATGGGTGAGGACGGGGGATGAGGGCAGGTCGCCCACCCCCACAAGTGAAGTTTGTCACGAGGAGGCCGCCATGGACCCGCTCGTCGAGTACCTAAACGCGTTGATCTACCTCGTCATCGCCGCCCTTTTCGGGATGGCGCTTTTGCTTCTTGGCCATCTGCTTGGCCCCAAGCGGCCGAGCGAGGAAAAGCTTGCTCCCTACGAATCGGGCAACGAGCCCATGGGCTACGCGCGGCGCTATCCCGCGCACTTTTATGCCGTGGGTCTGCTTTTTCTCCTCTTCGACGTCGAAGTTGCCTTTCTCTGGCCCTACGCGGTGAACGCGGAAAAGCTCGGCCTCGCCGGCTTTGCCGCCGTGCTCTTCTTCGTTTTAGCGCTGCTGGCCGGCCTCCTTTACGAGTGGAAAAAGGGCGCGATGGAGATGTTGCCCAAGGGGAGGGGGAACCGCGGGTGAAGTCCTACGAGGAGGAGTTTCGGGAACTTGAGCGCCAGGGGATCCTCTTCACCACGCTCGAGAAGCTCGTCGCCTGGGGGCGTTCGAACTCGCTTTGGCCAGTGACCTTTGGCCTCGCTTGCTGCGCCATCGAGATGATGGCCTCGACCAACGCCCGCCACGACCTTGCGCGCTTTGGCAGCGAGGTCTTCCGCGCAAGCCCCCGCCAGGCCGACGTGATGATCGTCGCCGGCCGGCTTTCTAAGAAGATGGCCCCGGTGATGCGCCGGGTCTACGACCAGATGCCCGACCCCAAGTGGGTGATCAGCATGGGCGCCTGCGCCTCCTCGGGCGGGATGTTCAACAACTACGCCATCGTGCAGTCGGTGGACTCGGTGGTGCCGGTGGACGTCTACGTCCCCGGCTGCCCGCCCCGGCCGGAGGCGCTGATCTACGCGGTGATACAGCTGCAGAAGAAGATCCGCGGCGAGGCGAGGGACGAGGCGGGGCGGAGGCTTCCTCCGGTGGCCGCCTGGGCGAAGGGGGCTTAACGTGCGGAGGGACCAAGCGAAAGCCTACGCCGAGGAGAAGGGCATCCCGGTGCGTGAGGAGCACGGGCTTTTGCACTTGGTGCTGCCGCTCGCCGAGCTCAGGGTCCACATGGAGGCTTTCAAGGCGATGGGCTTTACCTACCTTGCCGACGTGATCGGTGTGGACTACAAGGACTACCCCGAGGGCACCTCTTGGACGCACCCCGAGCGTTTTGCGGTGATCTACGAGCTCGTCAGCCTGCCGGGGTTTAAGGACGGCGACGGCAGCCGGATCTACCCCCGGGTCTACGTGCCGGAGGCGAGGCCGCGCCTCCCCACCGTGACCGACCTTTGGCCCAGCGCGAACTTCCCTGAGCGCGAGATCTACGACCTTTTGGGCCTCGTCTTTGAGGGGCACCCCGACCTGAGGCGGATCCTCCTGCCGGAGGACGCCGAGGGGCATCCCCTCAGGAAGGATCATCCCCTGGGCGAGACCCCCACGCTCTTTAATGACGGGCGCTACATCGACCCCGAGTCCTTCCGCGCGGGGCTTCGGGGGAAGGACAAGGGCCTTACCGGCTGGCGCGGCGGCCGGAGGAGGGGGGAGCGGCGGTGACGCCCGAGCCCAAGGAGCTCAGAACCGAGGAGATGCTCCTCAACATGGGGCCGCAGCACCCCTCGACCCACGGGGTGCTCCGGCTCGTGGTCAAGCTCGCGGGGGAGGAGGTGCTCGACGTGGTGCCCCACATCGGCTACCTCCACACCGGCTTCGAGAAGACGATGGAAAACCGCACCTACCACCAAAACCTCACCTTCACCCCCCGCATGGACTACCTGCACTCCTTTGCCCACGATTTGGCCTACGCCTTGAGCGTGGAGAAGCTCGTGGGCGCCGAGGTGCCCGAGCGCGCCCGGGTGATCCGGGTCATCCTGAACGAGCTCTCCCGCATCGCAAGCCACCTGATTTTCGTCGCGACCGGGCTTTTGGACCTGGGAGCGCTTACCCCCTACTTCTACGCCTTCCGCGAGCGCGAGGCGATCCTCGACCTTTTCGAGTGGGTCACCGGACAGCGCTTCCACCACAACTACATCCGAATCGGCGGCCTGAAGGAAGACCTTCCTGAAGAGTTCGTCCCCGAGCTTAAGAAGTTCCTCGATACCTTCGACCACCGGGTGGACGACTACCAGGGGCTCTTCGTGGGGAGCCCGATCTTCGAGGGCCGCGCCCGCGGGGTGGGGGTGATCCGTCCCGAGGACGCAGTGGCCTACGGCCTCACCGGCGGGTCCCTGCGGGCGAGCGGGGTCAACTACGACGTTCGGAAGGCCTACCCCTACTGCGGGTACGAGACCTACGACTTCGAGGTGCCCCTGGGCACCCGCGGCGACACCTGGGACCGGATGGTGGTGCGGCTGGAGGAGATGCGCCAGTCGGCCCGGATCATCCGGCAGGCGCTGGAGCGGCTTGAGCCCGGCCCCATCCGCGACCCGAACCCCCATTTTTCCTTCCCACCCAAGGAGCTCCTCTCCTCCTCGATGGAGGCTTTAATCTTCCACTTCAAGCTGGCCACCGAGGGCTTCGAGGTGCCCCCCGGCGAGGCCTACGTGCCTACCGAGAGCGCCCGCGGCGAGCTCGGCTACTACATCGTCGCCGACGGCGGCAGCCTGCCCTACCGGGTCAAGGTGCGCACGCCGAGCTTTTTCAACCTGCAGGCGCTCCCGCTGGCGGCTCGGGGGCACTTTTTCCAGGACCTGGTGGCGATCCTCGCGAGCTTTGACCCGGTGCTTGGGGACGTGGATCGGTGATCGGCGATGGGGTTCTTTGACGACAAACAGGACTGGCTTGAGCGCGTTTTCCAAAACTACCCCCCGGAAAACCGCCGGGCGGCGGTGATGCCGCTGCTTCGGAAGGTTCAGCAGGAGGAGGGCTACATCAGCGAGGAGCGGATCCGCGAGATCGCCGAGCTCGTGGGGACCACCCCCACCCAAGTGCGGGGGGTGATGAGCTTTTACTCCTACTACCAGGCGGTTCCCACCGGTAAGTACCACATCCAAGTCTGCGCCACCCTCTCCTGCAAGCTCGCCGGCGCCGAAGAGCTTTGGGACACGCTCCGGGCCGAGCTTGGGATCGGACCCGGCGAGGTGACGCCGGATGGGCTTTTTTCCATCCAGAAGGTGGAGTGCCTGGGAGCGTGCCACCTGGGTCCGGTGATCCAGATCAACGACGAGCCTTACGTCGAGTGCGTCACCCGGGAGCGTCTGAAGGCCCTGCTCGAGGGCCTTCGGGCGGGGAAGCCCCTCGAGGAAATCGAACTCCCCGGTTCCTGCGGCCACCACGTTAGGGAGGAGGAAGCATGAGCGAGGGCCCCATCGTATCCGGCCACGACCCCCGCTTCGAGCGGACGCTTTACGCCCACGTGGGCAAGCCGGGCTCCCATACCCTCGACTACTACCTTTCCCACGGGGGCTACGAGGCGGCGAGGAAGGCGCTCACCCAGATGACCCCCGACGAGGTCATCGAGGAGGTGAAGCGCTCGGGGCTAAGGGGCCGCGGCGGCGCTGGCTTCCCCACCGGGCTTAAGTGGTCCTTCATGCCGAAGGACGACGGGAAGCAGCACTACATCATCATGAACGCCGACGAGTCCGAGCCCGGCTCCTTCAAGGACCGCTACCTCCTCGAGGACGACCCCCACCAGGCGATCGAGGGGATGATCATCGCCGGCTACGCGATCCGCGCCACCAAGGGCTACGTCTACATCCGCGGCGAATACCGCAAGGGCTACGACCGGCTGATCGCCGCCATCGAGGAGGCCTACGCCCGGGGGTATTTGGGCAAGAACCTCTTCGGTTCGGGGTTTG
>JALUED010000039.1 GCA_027053145.1 Thermaceae bacterium
GGGCCAGAGGAACTCGGCGTAAAGGGTAAAGAGCGTGGACCGCGCCCGCATTACTCCAGCCTGCGCTCGCGGACCCGCTGGACGAGTTCGGCGATGAGCTCCTCGAGGGGCGCCGTGCGCCGCTCGCGCCGCCGCCGGTCACGAACCGCCACCGTGCCTTCCTCGGCTTCCCGGTCGCCGACGACCAGGATCACCGGCACCTTTTGCTTTTCCCAGTCGCGGATCTTGGCCTGCATCCGCTCGGGCCGCTTGTCCACCTCGGCGCGGAGGCCGGCGGCGGCGAGGCGGTCTTGCACCTGCTCGGCGTAGGCGTGGTGGCGGTCGGTGATGGGGACGATCGCCACCTGCACCGGGGCGAGCCACAGGGGGAACTCGCCGGCGAAGTGCTCGATCAAAATGCCCATAAAACGCTCGATCGAGCCGAAGGGGGCGCGGTGGATCATCACCGGGCGGTGGGGCTGGCCGTCGGGGCCGATGTAGGCGATGTCGAAGCGCTCGGGAAGGTTGTAGTCCACCTGGATGGTGCCGAGCTGCCACTCCCGCCCGAGCGCGTCCTTCACCACGAAGTCGAGCTTGGGGCCGTAGAAGGCGGCGTCGCCTTCCTCCACGGTGTAGTCGAGGCCCATCTCGCTCGCCGCCTCCTGGATCTGGCGCTCGGCGAGGGCCCAGCGGGCGTCGTCGCCCACGTACTTGTCGGAGTTGGGGTCGCGGGTGCCGATGCGCGCCCGGAAGTCGGTGAGGCCTAGGGTGTCGAAGACGTGGAGGGTGAGCTCGATGACCCTTTTGAACTCGTCCTTGACCTGCTCCGGGGTGCAAAAGATGTGGGCGTCGTCCTGGGTAAAGCCGCGGACCCGGGTCAGGCCGTGGAGCTCGCCCGATTGTTCGTAGCGGTAGACGGTGCCGAACTCGGCGAGGCGCAGGGGAAGTTCCTTGTAAGAGCGCTTCTTTGAAGCGTAGATGCGAACGTGGTGGGGGCAGTTCATCGGCTTTAGGAGGTAAGCTTCGTTTTCCTCGAGCTGCATCGGGGGGAACTGGCTCTCGGCGTAGTAGGGGTAGTGCCCGGAGGTCTTATAGAGCTCAAGGCTCCCGATGTGCGGGGTGGTGACGAGCTGGTAGCCGCGCTTTTTTTGCTCCTCCCGCATAAAGGCGATCAGCTCCTCGCGGACGACGTTCCCCTTCGGGAGCCAGAGCACAAGCCCCTTGCCCACCATGGGGTCAATCAAAAAGAGCTCAAGCTCCCGCCCGAGCTTCCGGTGGTCGCGTTTCTTTGCTTCTTCAAGGCGCCAAAGGTAGTCTTTGAGCTCCTCCTTGCTGCGAAAGGCGACGCCGTAGACCCGCTGCATCTGGGGCCGGCTCGCATCCCCCTTGAAGTAGGCGCCGGCGACGTGGGTGAGCTTGAAGTGGGGTGGGATCATCCCGGTGCGGGGCACGTGGGGCCCGCGGCAAAGGTCCGAAAACCCCTCCTGCTCGTAGAAGCTGATCGGCTCCCCCTCGGGGATGTCCTGGATCAGCTCGACCTTGTAGGGGTCCACCCCCTCGTACCTTCGGATCGCCTCCTCGCGCGGAAGCTCGTAGCGGCGAAGGGGGAGGTCCCGCCGAAGGATGTCCTGCATGATTTTCTCGATCTCCGGCAGGTCCGCGTCGGAGATCGGTTCCGGGGCATCGATGTCGTAGTAAAAGCCGTGCTCGATCACCGGGCCCACGCCGAGCTTGACGCTCTCGGGCGGGTACCCCTTTTTCGCGAAAAACTCCCTGACCGCTTGGGCGAGCACGTGCGCCAGGGTGTGGCGGAAGAGGTATTGGTATTCGGGGTCTTTCTTGGTAAGAAGGCGGACCTCGGCACCTTCGGGAAGGGGTTTAAAAAGGTCGTAGAGCTCGCCGTCCACCAGAGCGCCCACGGCCTCCTTAGGCCAGCGCCCGCCGAGCGCTTCGGCGACGTCGCGGGCGGTGGCGCCTTCGGGGAGTTCGAGTTCCTTGCCGTCCGGGAGACGAACCTTCATAGCGGCAACTCTAGCAAAAAGCCCGGCCGCTGTGGTCCCGGCTGGTAGCATGGGGGCATGCGAAAGCTGGGGCTGCTTTTAGTTGGGTTGCTTACGGCCTGCGCTCCGGTGGCCACCCTAACGCCGGCCCGACCGGCGAAGGGGTTTGGGGGAACGCTGGCGATCAGCGTGCCCTACAACCGGCACACCGGCTTTTCCGTAACCCTCCCTTACCTGAGCCTTTATTGGGGCGATGGGGAGAAGGAGTTTGGCCTGGTGGAACAGTTTGGTGTGAGCGTCTACGCCAAGTTTCGCATGCGGGAAGATTTTTCCATCCTGGCGTCGGTGGGCTATCCCGGGCCGTGGGTCGAGGGGAGGCTGCTCTACGACACGGGGCCCCTGACCCTGGCCGGATGGATGGCCTACGCCCAAATCGAGTGGGGAGAAAGGTCCCGCTACCATTGGCTTGGCGGCGGTTCGGTGACCTACTGGTACCGGGGGCTTGGGCTTGAGGCCGGGGTCGTGGCAGGGGAGGCGGATTGGGTTCCGGTGTTCAGCGTGGGGTACCGGCTTGAACTCGGCGGAAATGAGTAGGCCCCGAGGTTTCCCGGGGCCCTTTGGTGGGCGCGAGAGGACTTGAACCTCTGACCTCCGCCGTGTCAAGACGGCGCTCTAGCCACCTGAGCTACGCGCCCTTGCCCTGGAGGCGCCGGCCGGATTCGAACCGGCGAATCGAGGTTTTGCAGACCTCTGCCTTACCACTTGGCTACGGCGCCCCGCAGCCAAAGGCATGCTAGCATGCGCTATAGCCGCCGTCAATAAGGCGGTGGAGGGCGCTGTGGGGCCTGAGGGGCTTTTGACCGAGACGCGCAAAGGGTATCGGATGCCCTTTTCAAAGGGGCTCATCGCCGAGTCCTTGCGGCGCGCGGGACTTGATGAGGAGCGGGCGAACGCGCTGGCCCGCCGCCTGGAGGCCGAGCTGCTTGAGCGCGGGGCTCGGGTGGTGGGGAGCGAGGAGGTCAAGGCCACGCTTGCCCGCTGGCTCCGCGAGCTTGGGGAGGCGACCGCCGCCAAGCGCTTTCTTCGGCAGACCCAGGCCTTCGAAGAGATCGTCGTCGAGGACGAGGAGGGGGCGCGGCCGTTTTCCAAGGGGGTGCTTGCCCGAAGCCTCGAGGAGGCGGGATTCGAGCTCCCCGAGGCCTACGCGCTTGCCCGCCGTGTAGAAGCGCGGCTTCGGGAGGGCGGCGTTCGGCGGATACGGCGGCGGGCGCTTGAGGACTTGGTGACCGAGACGATCGCCGCGTCCTACGGCCCCCAAGCCGCCGCCCGCTATCGGGAGCGGGCTGCCTACCTCGGGTCGGTTTTCGTGGCCGAGCCCGAGGGGGAGCCTCGCGTGCCCTTTTCCAAGGGCATCCTGGCGCAGTCGGTGATGAGCGCGGGGCTTCCCCCGGAGCGGGCCTACCGGATCGCGCGCGAGGTCGAGCGCGAGCTTTTGGAATCGGGCCGGCGGACGATCCCCCGCGATGAGCTCCGCAGGCTCGTCTACGAGCGGCTTTTGAAGGAGGCGGGCGAAGAGATCGCCCGTCGGTACCTGCTTTTGCGTCTTGCCCGTAGGTTGGAGCGCCCGATTCACATCCTTATCGGCGGCGTCACCGGGGTGGGGAAGAGCGCGCTGGCTTCGGCGCTCGCCTGGCGGCTTGGGATCACCCGGATGATCAGCTCCGATTCGGTGCGGGAGATTCTCCGGGCTACGGTGCCGCGCGACCTGCTCCCCACCCTCCACGTCTCCACCTTCGAGGCTTGGCGCTACCTGGCGCAAGGCGAGGTGGCCGAGGATCCGAGCCCCGAAGAGGTGATCCGTGGCTACCTCGATCAGGTCGCCCGGGTGGCGGTGGGGCTCCGCGCGATCCAGGAGCGGAGCGCGAGGGAGGCCACCCCGATCGTGATGGAGGGGGTGCACGTGGTTCCCACCCACCTGCCGCACCAGGAGGGCGTGATCCAGGTGCCGATGATCGTGGTCCTCGAGGACGAGGGGGTCCACCGCTCCCGCTTCCTCCTCCGCGAGCGGGAGACCGGCGCCCGCCGCCGGCGCGACCGCTACCTGCGCCACTTCCGCGAGATCCGCTGGATGCAGGAGTACCTGGTGGACCTGGCCCGCGAGGCGGGGATCCCCATCATCCCCGGGGAAGACCACGATAAGGCGGTGGAAAAGGGGCTTGAGGTTTTGGTGGAACGGGTGGCCGAGGCCTACCCGCGCCTGGAGGTGGCGGGGTGAGGCGCGCCGCTTTCCTTTTTGTGCTCGTTTTGCCCTTGGTCTTTGCCGGGGGGTCCGAGCGGGAGGCGTACCTCAAACGCTTCGAATGGGCCTGGCGGCTCGTGCGGGACGTCTACTACGACCCCACGATCCGCGGGGTGGATTGGGAGGCCCTTGGGGCGCGCTACCGGGAGCGGGTGGCGAGGGCGAAGAACTGGGGCGAAGTTTACGCCTTGATCGCCGAGATGTACGAGGCGATCGGCGACGATCATACCCGCTTTTTGGCCCCCTGGGAGGCGCGGGGGTTGCTTTCCGGGGGGGCCTGCTACCCCTTGCCCTACCCCGAGGCCTGGTCCGCCCCCCCGCCCAAGGTCGAGGCTCCAGAGGGGGCGTCGGCGGGTGAGGAAGGCGTTTATGGCGGGGCCTGGGCTGAGGTACGGGAAGGGGTTCTTTACCTGCGCCTGCCTGATCTGATCGCGGGCGAAAACTACGCCGCTTTGGCGGAAGCGATCGCCGAGCACGATGGGGAGGTTAAGGGCTATGTCCTCGACCTGAGGGGCAACCCGGGTGGGGTGGTCTACGAGATGGCCCGTGTTGCCGGCCTCTTCGTCCGCGGGTGGCTCTGGCGGCTGGTCATGCGCGGGGTAGGGGCGGTCCCCGAGCCCACGCTTCCCTTTTGGGGCAAGCCCCCGGCGGAAAAGCCCCTCGCCGTCTTGATTGACGGCCAGGTGCACTCAGCCGCCAGAGCCACCCGCGGACGAAG
>JALUED010000040.1 GCA_027053145.1 Thermaceae bacterium
GCAATCGAGCTACGCGGCGTCTCCCAGCGTTTTGGGGCGTACGTGGCCATCCAGGGGGTGGACCTTGCGGCCGCGCCCGGCGAGTTCGTGGCCATCGTCGGGCCCACGGGGTGCGGCAAGAGCACGCTTTTGAACCTTGTCGCCGGGCTAAGGCCCCCGGCCGAGGGCGAGGTGCGGATCTTTGGCAAGCCCCTCTCGGGGCTGAACAGGGAAGCCGGCTACCTCTTTCAAGCCGACAGCCTCTTTCCCTGGAAGACCGCTCTCGGGAACGTAGCCCTGGGGCCCATCCTCCGGGGCGTGCCCCGGAAGGAGGCCGAGGCGCGGGCCCGGGTTTGGCTTGCCAAGGTGGGCCTCAAGGGCTTTGAGGACCGCTACCCCCACCAACTCTCGGGCGGCATGAAAAAGCGGGTGGCGCTCGCCCAGGTGCTCATCCTCTCACCCAAGATCCTGCTCATGGACGAGCCCTTCGGGGCGCTGGACGTGCAGACCCGCCAGCTGATGGAAAACGAGCTTCTTGCCCTTTGGCAGGAGGATAGGAAGACCGTGCTTTTCGTCACCCACGACCTCGAGGAGGCGATCGCCCTGGCCGACCGGGTGGTGGTCTTCTCCGCCGGTCCGGCGAGCCGGATCGTGGGCGACTTCCCCGTCGAGCTCCCTCGGCCCCGCGACGTCGCCGAGGTGCGCCTGACGGAGGACTTCCTGAAAATCCACCGTGAAATCTGGGCGCTCCTCCGCGAGGAGGTGATGCGGGCCCATGCGCGCTAGGGTGCGGCTTTTTCAGGCCTTCTTGCTCCTCTTTCTGGTGCTCGGTTGGGAGTTCTCGGTCCGTCTCGGCTGGGTGGACGCCTTCTTCTTCTCCAAGCCCAGCGACATCGCCGCGCGGATCCTCGAGTGGTTTCGCTCCGGCGAGATCTATGGCCACCTTTGGATCACCCTTTGGGAAACCCTGCTCGCCTTTCTGATCGGCACCGTCTTCGGGGTGGTGATGGGGCTTTGGCTTGCGCTCATGCCCACCGCGAGCGCGGTGCTCGACCCCTTCATCAAGGCGCTGAACTCGATCCCCCGGGTGATCCTGGCGCCGATCTTCACCCTTTGGTTTGGGCTTGGGGTCGCGAGCAAGGTGGCCCTCGGGGTGACGCTCGTCTTCTTCGTCGCCTTCTTCAACACTTACCAGGGGATCAAGGAGGTGAACCCGGTGGTGCTCGCGAACGCCCGGATGCTGGGGGCTTCCGGTCCCCAGCTTCTCCGCCACGTCTACCTCCCCTCGGCAGCGAGCTGGATCTTCTCTTCCCTGCGGACCTCGATCGGCTTCGCCGTGATCGGGGCGGTGGTCGGCGAGTACCTGGGGGCAGCGAAGGGGCTCGGCTACCTGATCTCCCAGGCGGAGGGCGTCTTCGACACCACCGGGGTCTTTGCGGGGATGGTGGTGTTGGCGGTCTTCGTGGTGATGCTGGACTGGGTGGTTAGCCGGGTGGAGGCCCGCCTCCTCGCGTGGCGGCCCGAGCCCGGCCGGGAAGGAGGGACGGTATGAGAAAAGCGGTGTGGGTCGGTCTTTTGGCGTTGGTGGCGTCGTTGGCCCTGGCCAAGGCGCCGGAGAAAAAGCACGTGGTGATCGCGGTGGGCGGCAAGAGCTTGGTCGTCTACCTCCCGCTTACCGTCGCCGAGCGGCTCGGCTACTTCGAGGACGAGGGGCTCGACGTCGAGATCCAGGACTTCAAGGGGGGCTCGGCCGCGCTCAAGGCTCTGCTCGGCCGCTCCGCCGATCTGGTGGTGGGCTACTTCGATCACATCGTCCGGCTTCAAGCCCAGGGGCGGGACCTCGTGGGCGTGGTCCTCATGGGCAAGTACCCGGGGATCGTCCTCGGCGTGCAGAAAAGGCTCGCGGACAAGATCAAAAGCGTGCGTGACCTTAAGGGCAAAAAGGTCGGGGTCACCAAGCCCGGCTCCTCGACCAACTACTTCGTCTATTACCTGCTCGTCAAAAACGGCCTCAAGCCCACCGACGTCTCGATCATCGGGGTGGGTGGGGCCGCTTCGGCGATCGCCGCCTTTGAAAAAGGTGCGGTGGACGCGATCAGCCACGTGGAGCCGGTGATTACGACCCTCGAGACCCGG
The DNA here is from genome assembly GCA_027053145.1 of Thermaceae bacterium. Next base: position 2,116 of record JALUED010000040.1, read on the forward strand.
GGCCTTTTGAAGGTGCTGGTGGACACCCGGAAGCCTGAGGACACGGAAAGGGTCTTCGGCGGCCCCTACCCGGCGGCCACCCTTTACACCCATCGGTCCTTTGTGGAAAGGTACCCTGAGACCACCCAGCGCCTCGTGAACGCGATCGTGCGGGCGCTCCGCTGGATGCAGGGGAAGAGCGCCGACGAGGTGGTGGCGATCATGCCGAAGAGCTACTACCAAAACGACCCCGAGCTTTATAAGCAGATCGTCGCCAACTCGCTCTCGATGTTTAGCGCCACCGGCCGCTTCCCGCCCGAGGGCCCGAAGACCGCCTACAAGGTCCTTTCCATGTTCGACGAAAAGCTCGCGAAGGCCCAGGTGGACCTTGCGAAGACCTACACCAACGCCTTCGTGGAAAAGGCGCTGGAGAAGTACGGGAAGTAGGCCGCATTCGGCTTGCGCGGGGCGCTTAGAGGGCTTCTCGGCGCCCCGCGTCGTCTTCTAGGAGAACCTTGGGCTTTGCGATCCGGTCGTAGAGGGCAAGGGTGGCGTAGACGACGACGCCGATCCAGAATGCCGTGAGGCTTCTCGGCACCAGGGCGCCGAGCAGGGTGAGGGCGAAAAAGAGCAGGATGGCGCTAAAGAGGGCGAGGGTGCCGTTTTCCCGGTAGAGGACCGCGCCCTCGGGCAGGTGGACCAGGGGGCGCCCGCCACGCCGAAGCGCTTGCCGGATGAAGGGTTCTTCCTGCCAGGGCCGAAGGCTGAGGTCGGGCCGCGCGGCGCGGATCGCCTCGTAGACCGCTTCCCAGCCCGCGTAGGTCAGGGGCAGGGCGACCGCACGCCCTTCCCGAAGGCGGAGGACGAGCCGAAGCCCAGGGAAGAAGGGGCAGCGGGAGCCCGAGGCGACCCGGGCCTCCTGCACCTCGGCCAGGGAAAGCCGCCTTCGTCCCAGGAAGAGCTCGCTTCCGGCGACGCAGTAGCGCCCCGGGCCGACGGCGCTTAGAAGGAGGCAGAGCCAGAGGAAAAGCCCGAGGATCCCGATCAGGCGTTCGGGCCCGCTGCCGGTGAGAGCGAGCCAGACGGATAGGCCCAGAAAGGTCGGGAGGAAGACGAGCGAAAGGACGAGGTCGCCCTTGGGAAACCTGGCGCAGGCCATTAGCAATATATTCTAAATCGCCGCGGCTCAGCGCGCCCGGTAGCGCCCCCCAGGAAGGGCTTCGGCGAGGCCCAATAGCTCAAGCTCCGTGAGCCCGGCGAGGATGGTGGCAGCGTCCTCACCCAGGCGGCCTGCAAGGTCGTCGGGGAGCGCCTCGCCGAGCTCGGCAAGGGTGGAGTGAAGCGCCTTTAGGTGCGGGGGCGGCCCGGGCCGGTTGATCTGTGGGCTTGGGAGGCCGAGGAGTTCAAGGAGTTCTTCCGCCGAAAGGACTGGGGCCGCCCCGTCCTTGATGAGGAGGTTTGTCCCCCGGCTTTTTTCGTCGGTGGGACGGCCGGGAACCGCGAGGACCTCGCGGCCGAGCTCCAGCGCGTGCCGGGCGGTGATCAGCGCCCCCGAGTGCTCCGGCGCCTCGACCACGACCACAGCCTGGGCTAGCGCCGCGATCAGGCGGTTCCTGCGGGGGAAGTGCTCGGGCCGAGGGCCGGTGCCGAAGGGGAACTCGCTCAGGAGGCCGATCCGCTCGGCCAAAGGGCGGTGCTCCGGCGGGTAGACGCGGTCCAGGGCGCTTCCGAGCACCGCCAGGGTGGCGCCCCCTGCCGCCAGCGCCCCCCGGTGGGCGGCGGCGTCGATGCCCCGGGCGAGGCCCGAGACCACCGCGACCCCTGCCTGGGCAAGCGCGCGGGCAAGCGCCTCGGCGAACCGCTCGGCCCAGGGGCTTGCTCTTCGGGTGCCGACGATTGCCACCGCCCTTTGCCACGGGGGCACCTCTCCGCGCACGAACACGAGGGGCGGCGGATCGGGAAGGTGCAAAAGCCCCTCGGGGTAGTCCGCTTGCCAGAGGCCAACCACCCGTGCCCCGAGCCGTTCGGCCCTTTTTAAAAGTGCCTCGGGGCGGCCCGCGGCCAGGGTTTCCCGGTAAGCGGCGTGGAGCTCGGGTCCAAGGGCGCGGGCGGCGGCTTCGGGGTCTTCGGGGTGGTTGTCCATCGCCGCTTGAAAGCGCTTTGGCCCCACCCCGGGGGTGAGCGCAAGCGAAAGCCAGCGGAGGTCCACCCCGATACTCTATCCTGGGTCTTGTGAGCGAGAAGACCTATTCCGGCTTCGTGGCCATCGTGGGCAAGCCCAACGTGGGCAAGTCCACGCTTTTGAATAACCTCCTCGGCGTCAAGGTGGCGCCGATCAGCCCCCGTCCCCAGACCACCCGCAAGAGCGTGCGCGGGGTGCTTACCGAAGGAAACCGGCAGGCGGTTTTCGTGGACACCCCCGGGCTCCACAGGCCCATGGACGCCCTCGGCGACTACATCAACGAGCAGGTGAAAGAGGCGCTTTCCGACGTGAACCTGATCCTGTGGCTCGTGGACCTGCGCCACCCGCCCACCGAGGAGGACCGGATGGTCGCCGACGCGCTAAAGGGGCTTTTGGGGAAGGTCCCGGTCTACCTCGTGGGCAACAAGAAGGACGCCGCCAAGTACCCCGACGAGGCCCTCGCCGCCTATCGCGAGCTTCTTCCCGAGGTGGATGAGGTGCGGGTGATCAGCGCCCTCGACGAGAAAGAGGTGGCCGAGCTCAAGGCCGAGATCCTCGCCCACCTGCCGGAAGGGGCCTTCTTCTACCCCGAGGACTTCGCCCGCTCCGACCAGCCCTTCGAGGAGTGGATTGCCGAGATCATCCGCGAGGAGGCGATGAAGCGCCTTTTTGAAGAGGTGCCCTATTCGGTTGCGGTGAAGGTGGACGAGGTCGCCGAGCGGGAAAACGGCGTGCTCTACATCGCCGCCACCCTTTTCGTCGAGCGCGAGGCCCATAAGCCCATCGTGATCGGCAAAGGCGGGCGCAAGCTCAAGGAGATCGGCCAGGCGGCGAGGAAGCAGCTCGAGGTCTTCCTGAACCGAAAGGTCTATTTGGACCTTCGGGTCAAGGTCTACGAGAACTGGCGCAAGGACCCGGAGGCGCTCCGGGAGCTTGGCTACCGCTAGTTGCGCGCCCCGCGCGGGCCCGGCAAGATAATCCCATGCCCTGGCTTTTGCCGCGGCAGGTGACCCCCGAGGCCGACGCCGCGCTCGAGCGCTTTCTGGGCGAGCTTGCCGAGCGCCTTTCCGACCCCGCCACCGACCGGAACGCGCTGGTGCGCGAGATCCTCGCCCAGGTCCTCTACGCTTCGAGCTTTGATGAGCTCGCCGAGCGCGCGCCCTTGGCCGCGCTCGCGCTGGACCCGGCGAACGTCACTTTCGAGGCCGAATACTACGCCGCCACCGACCAGAAAAGGTTCCAACGGATCAAGCCCCTGCTTTGGCTTTGGAAGACCCTGGACCTGACCCCGCTCGGCCAGAGCGTGCACAGCGGGGTCCGGATCCGCGCCGCCCTCGCCCCCTTTGTCTTCAAGCGGGTGGGGAAGAACCCCAAGTTCTTCCAAAACGTCGAGTTCTCGGTGGGGTATAACCTCGAGCTCGGTGACGACGTGGTCGTCCACCGCCACGTCCTCCTCGACGACATCGGCGGCATCACCCTGATGGACCGGGTTTCGATCGCCGACTACGCCAACGTCTACAGCCACACCCACGACGTTCGGGAGCAGGCCGACGTCACCTTAAAGCACACCGTGCTCGGGACCGGGGTGCGGATCGCTTACCACGCCACCGTCCTTGCCGGGGTCCGGATCGGCGACGACGCGATGGTGGCCGCGATGGCGGTGGTCACGCGGGACGTGCCGCCCCACGCGATCGCGATGGGGGTGCCCGCCCGCATCGCCCGGTACAAGGTCCGCCCCGACTGCCCCTACTGCGCCCGGGGCGAGCCCCATCCCGCCGAGCGGGTGCCTCGGCTACCCCCCCGCAAGGGCAACCCCGATTTTCCCGAGCTAAGGCCCCCGGGCTTTGGTGTGCGCCTAGCGGAGCCGGGGGAGTAGCTTGGCAAGCTCGCGGTGGTCGCTGAGGATCGCCGTGGGCCGGATGCCGCGGGGTTCCCGGGCGGTGCGGCCGATATAGAGCACGGCGTAGGCGTAGCCGGCGCCAAAGGCCCCCTCGACGTCGGCCCGCGGCAGGTCGCCGGTGTGGAGGGCGGCTTCGGGTTCGACCCCCATCTTGGAGAGCGCGTGGTGGAAGGCTTCGGGGGAGGGTTTGACCGCTCCGGTTTCGTCGGAAAAGCTCATGGCGTAGAAGTGGCGCGCGAAGTTTTCGCGGGCGAGGAGCTCCCGGATGATTCGGCCCGGGGTGAGGCCGGTGTCGGAGACGATGCCGAGGGGGTAGTCCTCGGCGAGGGCGGGGATCGCCTCGAGGGTCCCCGGCAGGGGGATGAGGTCGCCTTCCAGGGCGGCGTCCTCGAGCCTGCGGGCGGTGAGCGCCACCAGCCCCTCGTCGTAGGGGACGCCCAGGGTTTTGAAGATGTAGGCGACGCGGTCGAAGTTCGGCATCGGCTCGCCCGCCTCCCAGGCGGCGCGGAAGGCGGCCGAGGCCGCCCGGTAGGCCTGGCGCACCGCCTCCTCGTCGGCGGGGACGCCGGCCTCGCTGGTGGCGTCGAGGAGGATCTCGTAGCGTTTGGGGAGCACGACCTCCAAGAACTTTGGGCCTTCGGTGAAAAGGGTTCCCCAAAAGTCGAAGGTGAGTCCTCGGACGGCCATCTTGCCTCCTTTCTGAGCGTTCCTATACCCCAAGGCTACAACAGCCCCACCCGGCGGTAGAGGTCATCCACGTACCGGAGGTAAAAGCCGGGGTCGAAAAGGACTGAAAGCTCCGCTTCGGAAAGGGGCACGCCCGCATCAAGGAGCGCGTTTTTAAAGGGCACCCCCTCTTCCCAGGTGCGCATCGCCGCCCGCTGCACGAGCCGGTAGGCCTCGTCCCGGCTCAGGCCCCGCTCGATGAGGGCGCCGAGCACCCGTTGGCTGTAGACCAGGCCGCGGGTGCGCTCGAGGTTTTTCCGAACGCGGTCTTCGTGCACGACGAGTTCGCGAAGAAGCCCCGCGCTCCGCTTGAGGAGGTAGTGGGCCAAGGTGGTGGCGTCGGGGAGGCTCACCCGCTCCACCGAGGAGTGGCTGATGTCGCGCTCGTGCCATAGCGGCACGTTCTCGAGGGCCGGGACCAGGTAGCCCCGGAGCATTCGGGCAAGCCCCGAGACGTTTTCAAACCCCACCGGGTTTTTCTTGTGGGGCATCGCCGAGGAGCCCTTCTGGGTCCCCTTATGAAAGCCCTCCTCGACCTCGCCGACCTCGGTGCGGGCGAGGTGGCGCATCTCCACCGCCAGGCGCTCAAGCTCGGCCCCAAGCAGGGCGAGCGCGGCCAGGACCTCGGCGTGCCGATCGCGGGGGGTGACCTGGGTGGTGATCGGGTCTACGGCGAGGCCGAGCGCGCGGGCCACGTAGGCCTCGACCTCGGGGGGTACCGTGGCGTAGTTCCCCACCGCCCCCGAGAGCTTGGCCACCGCGATCGTGCGTTGGGCGTGGGCGAGGCGCTCGCGGTGGCGTTGGAAGGCGGCGTAGAAATGGGCGAACTTGAGGCCGAAGCTGGTGGGTTCGGCGTGGACGCCGTGGGTGCGGCCGACGGCGGGGAGGTCCTTGTAGCGGAGCGCCTTTTCCTTGAGGGCATCAAGCAGGTCTTCCAGCGCTTTTAGGACAAGGCCGAGCGCGGACTTCAAGGCCAGGTTCTGGGCGGTGTCCACCACGTCGGTGCTGGTCAGGCCGAAGTGGAGAAAACGGCGGAGCTCGGCGTCGCCGGCCCACTCCCCGAGCGCATCCACGAAGGCGGCGACGTCGTGGCGGGTTTCGCGCTCTTTCGCGGCGACGAGGCGGACGAAGGCCTCGTCGAGCGGACGCGCCTTCAGGGCGCGCTCAAGCCTTTGGCTCAGGCCCGAGGGCACCCTTCCAAGCTGTTCCCAGGCGGCAAGGGCGAGCCTTTCCACCTCGGCCCAGCGGCGGAATTTCTCGACCTCGCTCCAAAGCCGCGCCATCTCCGGGGTTTGGTACCGGGGGATCATCGTAAACTTAGCCTATATTGCCGATGGCGCGGGAGACGCTTGAGCGGGTTTTGTCGAAGGTGGGGTTCCTCGAGGCGGCAAGCGCCGAGGGCTTGCGTCGGCTTGCGGCCGCGAGCGAGCTGAAGGAGCTTTCCCGGGGGGAGGTACTGTTCCTCGAGGGCGACCCGGCCGACCGCTTTTTCGTGGTGGTTGAGGGGTGGGTCAAGGTCTACAAGGGCCACCCAAGCGGCGACCGGCAGATCGTTTTGCACCTCGAGGGGCCCGGATCCCCGCTCGCCGAGGTGGCGATTTTCCTCGACGAAGCGCGCTATCCTGCTTCCGCCGAGGCGGCCACCGCGGCCCAGGTGGCGGCGGTGCCGCGGTCGACCTTCCTTGAGCTTTTGGAGCGGGAGCCCGCGGTGGCGCGGGGGGCGCTTCGCTACCTTGCCCGAAGGCAGCGGGCGCTGATCCAACTGCTGACCAAGTTGACCTTTCAGGACGTCCTCGAGCGGCTCGTGGGGTACTTGGTGGAGCGCCTGGAGGCCGAGGGCCAGGGTTTTGAGCTCCCCACCAACGCCGAGCTCGCCGCGCTCCTTGGGACCGTGCCCGAGATCGTGAGCCGAAAGCTCTGGCAGCTCTACCGCGAGGGTCTGATCGAGCTGGAGGGTAGGCGGGTTCAGGTCACCGAACCCGCCTACCTCCTCGCCAAGTTCATGCCGCGGCGCCCCTGAGGGAGCGCCGCGGCATGGGGAAGGCCCGCTTTTAGTAGATGTCGTTCGCCGTGTTGTAGACGTTGAACTTACCCGTAGGGGTGATCACCCAGTCGCCGGTGATGCGGGCCTTTTCTTTGAGGGTCTGGGCGTCGTAGACGACGATGAAGGTCGGAGTGTTGACGTTGCCCCAGGCCGAGACCCAGAACTCGGTGCCGTCCTTGTTGAACTCGATGTGCACCATCCGGGCCTTCTTCTCAAGCGCCCCGGGGACCTTCCAGCAGACCGGATCCTTTTCCAGGTCGTCCTTCCGCCAGGCGCAGAGCGTCGCGTTGGCCTCCGGCGAGGGGGCCACCGGGAAGTCCACGATCAGCCACGGGCTCTTCGGGTGGGTCTTGATGAAGAGGTTGCCCGGGTAGGGGGTTTCGATCATCTTGACGACCTTCCAGGCGTACTCGGGGTGGCCCTTGGGGTCGGTGCCGATGACCGCGATCTTGTTGTCCTTGATGTGGCCCGTGGCCCAGACCGGACCGTACTTCGGGTGCACCCAGGTGGCGCCGCGGCCGGGGTGGGGTTTCACCCCTACCGGGACGCTGGCCACGAACTCGCGGGTCTTCGCGTCGATGACCACGATCTTGTTCATGGCGTTCGCGGCCACCAGGAAGTAGCGCTTGGACTTATCCCAGCCGCCGTCGTGGAGGAAGCGCTCGGTGTCGATGACGGTGATGCCAAGGGGCTTACCCTTCTTGTCGAGGTCCGCGTAGTTGACGAGCCAGGTCTGACCGCCCTCCTTGATGTTGACGATCCACTCGGGGCTGAAGTGCGAGCTCACGATCGAGGCGACGCGGTTTTCTTTGAGGAACTCGCCCTGGCTCTTCACGTAGCCCTGGGTCGAGACCATCTTGAGGGGCTTCAAGGTCTGGCCGTCCACCACCAGCATGGCGCTCGGCCAGTAGCAGCCGATGACCGCGTATTTGCCCTCGAAGCCCTCGTACTTCGAGGTGTCAATCGAGCGCGCGTCGAGGCAGGCCCGAACCTGCGCGACGATCTTGGGCTTTTCCATCCAGAGGTCAATGACCTTGGCCCAGCCGTCGCGGCCGATGGTGTAGAAGTAGCGGCCGTCCTTGGACGAGCGCAGGATGTGGGTGGCGTAGCCCGTGGGCAGAATGGCGACGAGCTCCTTGGTGTCGCCGTCCACGATGGCCACCTTGCCCACGTCGCGCAGGATCACGCCGAAGTAGTTCTGCCAGTTCCGCTTGGTCTCGGGCGCTTTGGGGCGCTGGTCAACGGGGACAAAGACCTTCCAGGTGGATTCGATGTCCTTGAAGGTCCAGGCCGGGGGCTCGGGCACCGGGTTCAAGAGGAACCGGGCCATGAGGTCAATCTCGTCGGGCTTCAAAATGCCGAGCTTGCCCCAGGCCGGCATGCCGCCCATGCCGTTGGTAATGATGGTCTTGAGGTAGTCCACCCCCTTGCCCTGCTTGAGGAGGTTTTCCGGCTCCAAGTTCTTGCCCGTGGCGCCCTTACGCAGCACGCCGTGGCAGCCCGCGCAGCGCTGGAAGTAGATTTCTTTGGCGCGCTGCATCTCCTCGGGGGTGAGCTTCGGCACCGCCTGGGTTTGCTGGGCGAGCGCGAAGGCCCCGAGAAGCACCGCGAGAATTCCCAACCAAACGCGTTTCCTCATACTCGATCACCCACCTTTACCCTTGCCGCGCCCGGATGTTCCCTAGCCCCCAATTCCTATCTTAGGAGCCCTTTTCGGCTAGCGGAGCTTGGCCACCTCCTCTGGGCTTACCGGGCCAAAGTCGTTGCCCCACGCGGTCCGAACGTAGCTGATCACCGCCGCCGCCGCTTGGTCGTCGAGCTGGGCACCAAAGGGCGGCATCGCGGTGCCCGGTTTGCCGTGGAGCACGGTCTTGATCACGTACTCGGCGTCTTTCAGGTGCTCGTTCCCGGCGAGCGCGGGGAAGGTGGGAGGCATGCCGCGCCCGTCGGGCTGGTGGCAGCTTGCGCAGAGCTTGAGGAAAAGGGCTTTGCCGTCGGCCGCGGCGGCTGCCGTGGGGCTCGCCTTGGGTTTTTCGACCGCCTGAACCTGACCGCCGGCGGCGAGGATGCCCTCCGGCGCCGCGGCTTCACCGTAGTAGGCAAGCCAGGTGGCCACGCCGGCGATGAGCAGGAAGAGGAGCACGGGCAAAAGCGCGTGGACGAAGGGACGAGGTTTTACCGGGGCCTCGATCTCTGTGCGGTCTATGAGCTCCACCTCGACGGGGCTCATGAGCGGGGCACGGGAGATGTGCCCGGCAAAGACCGGGCCCTCGCGCCGGACCTCGAAAACGTATTCGTGGTGGTCGGTGGAGCCGTCGGCGTAGTGCGTGACCACGATGAGGAAGTGCTCGCCGGGCTCCAGCTCCGCGGGGTCTATCCGCACCGTAAAGGGGGCCTTTTCGAGGACCCGGAAGGGCTTTTCGCTTTGGTCCAGGAAGACCTCAACGCGCCGAATATCCATGGAACACCTCCTCGTGATCGTGCGCTTCGGCTTGGTGGAAGGTCGTCACCACCCACCACATGCCTTGGGGGATGAAGAGGTAGGCGACGGCGGAGAACGCGATGATCTTGACCCAGAAGGGGTCAAGGTAGCCGGTCGCGATCATGCCGAAGGCGGCGAGCGCCTGGGCCACGGCAAAGAGGTAGGAAAACCGCACCAGCCACGGCCGTTCAAAGAGCCGCCCTAGGGCGTAGAACATCGCGTAAAGGCCGGCGGCGAGCACGAAGACCAGGCCTAGGGCCATGATCTGGCCCACCATGACCGCGATCTCGTGGTTAGTGGGCATGGCTGGCCTCCTTCTTGCCGATCGTCAGGAGGTCGTAGACGAGCAGGAGGTAACCCATGAGGAAGAGCAGGCCGAACCCGAAGCGCCACCAGAGGGTGTTCGTGTACCAGGGGTGGGTGTAGGACTGGATGAACGCGCTCCAGGTGCTACCAAGTTCCGCCCGCTCGATCATCGTCTGCGAGAAGCCCGAGATGGTGAAGGAGCCGGCGATGCCGAAGATGGCGAGGATCATCAGCGCATAGGCCCAGCTCCAGTACTTGGAATCGAGCGGGATCATCACTGGGCGGCGGGCGTTTTGGACCGCGATGTAGACGAGGGTCATCACCGTGCCGAGGTAGGCGCCGAAGAAGGCCAGGTGGCCGTGGGCGGCGGCAAGCTGGGTGCCGTGGGAGTAGAGGTTGATCTGAGGCAGCGTTTGCATGAAGCCCCACACGCCGGCGCCGATGAAGTTGCCGAACGCCTGGGCGATGGCCCAAAAGAGCGCGGGGCGGTTTACGGTGTGCATCCGGTGCGCCCCGGCGTCGTAGACCGCGTGGACCACCATGGCCACGAGCGGTAAGGGCTCAAGGGCCGAGAAGAAGCCGCCGAGGCCGATCCAGTACTCCGGCGTGCCGATCCAGAAGTAGTGGTGCCCAAGGCCCAGGATGCCGGTGCCGAAGACGAGGGCGACCTCGAGGAAAAGCCAGGTCTCGATCAGCTTGCGGGGCGTGCCCAGGAGGTACATCAGGCTCCAGCCCATCACCACGCCGACCAGCACCTCCCAGGTGGCCTCCACCCAAAGGTGCACCACCCACCACCAGAGGTACTGGTCCATGGTGATGTTCACGGTGTAGTGCATCCCCGCGGTGTAAAGGGCGCCGAGGGCCACGAGGTCAAAGATCAGGACGCCGAGAAGCCCGGTGATCCGCCGGGCGGCGAGGGTGGTGGCGATCACGTTGTAGAGGAAGATCGCCACCCAGGCCACGATGGCGATATCCGCCCAGCGCGGCGCTTCCACGTACTCGCGCCCTTCGTTGATGAACCAGAGGGTGAAGGCGTTGCCGTGGCCGGTTTGCACGAAGAGGTAGACGAGGACGACGACACCGACCCCGGCGACGATCACCCACCAGATGAACTTCGCAAGCCGGATGCCCACGACCTCGCGGCCGGTCTCCAAGGGAAGGAACCAATAAACGCCCCCCATAAGCCCCACGAGGAGCCAGACGACCATCGCGTTGACGTGGAGGGTGCGGTTCATCATGAAGGGGAGCTTGTCGAGGAGGAAGTCGGGGTTGATGTACTGGTAGGCCGCGAGCAAACCGAAGATGAGCTGTGCGCCGAAGAGGATGATGGCCACCGCGAAGTATGCGAGGGCCAGCTTTTGGGATTCAAAGAGCTCCTGTGCCTTGGGACGTGCAAAGGAAGTCGCCATACCCACCTCCTTACTGGGCCGTGCCGAAGCGCGGCGGGAAGCCGTTCGTGTCGATCGCCGACATCCACTTGAGGAAGGCGATGAGGCTCTTTAGCTCTTCGTCGGTGAAGTGCAGGTTGGGCATCTTCCTTTGCCCCTGCGGCATCGCCGGCGGGTTTTTAAGCCAGGCCATCATCGCCTCCTCCCGGGTCTTGGCCCCAACGAGCGGCATGATCCGTTCCTCCCACCAGGGGTCGAGCCAAGCCCGGGTCAGATCCGGCGCGTAGTAGGCCCCGTTCCCAAGGATGGTGTGGCACTCCATGCAGTTCCTGGACTGGAGCGTCATCTTGCCCTTGTTGATGAGGGCGTAAGCTTCCTCCCGGCTCCAGGTCTTGCCGAAGAAGCCGGTCTCCTTGCCTACGGCCGGCACCTGGCGGCGTTTCTCCGCGTCCCATACCAGCCGGATTTCGTAGTTGATGACCGTCCAGTCGGGTACCCGGCCGGCTCCGGCGCGGATCTTGTTGGCGGTGTCGAAGGTGAGCCAAAGCAAGATGAAGGTCATGACCAGCGAGCTCACCACCGCCGCGTTCCGCCAGAACGTGGGGGAGAGCCAGCCGTAGCCGCGGGAGAGGATCAGCGTGATGACGGCGGAGAAGAAGATCGCCGCGACTGCGATCTGGATCCAGCTGTAGTCCATACCGCCCTCCTTTCCCTGAAAAGGATGAGGGAAGGGCCCGCCCGCGGGCCATGACCTCGGTCATGGGACGGATGTCCCGGACCTAGCGGAGGAGGTTTTGCAGGTTAGGTTCGTGGGCGAGGGCTTTTCGCGCGTAGATGCGGACCGCCTCCCCGCCGACGCCGCGATGGCCGGTGGCGGTGGACCACACGAGGTAGTGCCCTTTAAAGGGGCCCTCCAGGATGCGGAAGATCCAAAAGTTCGGCCCCTCGCCTTGGAGCTCCACGTCGCCGAGCTCTTCCGGGGCAAGGGGCGGACCCTTGCGGCCGGGGGTAAGTTCGAGGACGAAATCCTCCGCGTCGCTTTTCCCCTTGGCCAGGAGCACGGTTTCGAAGGTGCGGTTGCCGAGCCTTGCGTCGAGGTACTCGTAGATGAGGTAGCCCTTTTCGGGGAGTTCGGCGGTTTGGTGGGGGGCGAGCTTTTTAGGGTTTTCGACGAGCGCCTTGGCTTCGGCGACCCAGGGGGCGGGGGTGCCGGCCAGGCGGTGTTCCGGCACCGCCTTTTGGGCAAGGGCGAGGCCGACGGCGAGGGCCAGGAGGAGAGCGCGCACCCTCCGAGCATACCGCGCTATGCTCGAAGGGTGAAGTTCGCCCACCTCCACCAGCACACCCAGTTCTCCCTTTTGGACGGGGCGGCCAAGCTCAAGGACCTCCTCGAGTGGGTCAAGCAGACGAGCCCGGAGTACCCGGCGCTCGCCATCACCGACCACGGCAACCTCTTTGGCGCGGTGGAGTTTTACCGGATGGCCCACAAAATGGGGGTCAAGCCGATCCTCGGCTACGAGGCCTACGTGGCCGCCGAGAGCCGCTTCGACCGAAAGCGCAGGAAGGGCCTCGACGGCGGCTACTACCACATCACCCTGATCGCCAAGAACTTCAAGGGTTACCAGAACCTGGTCAAGCTCGCCACCCGGGCGTACCTCGAGGGCTTTTACGAAAAACCCCGGATTGACCGGGAGCTCCTCCGCGAGCACTCCGAGGGGCTGATCGTGCTCTCGGGCTGTTTGGGCTCGGAGATCAACCAGTTCATCCTGGCCGGGCGCGAGGATCTGGCCGAGGCCCGCTTGAACGAGTACCTCTCGATCTTTAAGGACAGCTTCTTCATCGAGATCCAAAACCACGGCCTCGAGGAACAGGCCCGCGTGAACGCGGTCTTGAAGGAGTTTGCGAAGAAGTACGGCCTCGGCATGGTGGCCACCAACGACGGCCACTACGTGAAGAAAGAGGACGCCGAGGCCCACGAGGTGCTCCTTGCGATCCAGTCCAAGTCCACCTGGGACGACCCCGACCGCTGGAAGTTTCCCTGCGACGAGTTCTACGTCAAGACCCCGGAGGAGATGCGGCGGGCCTTGCCCCCGGAGGAGTGGGGCGACGAGGTTTTCGACAACACCGTCTTCATCGCCGAGATGGCGAACGTCGAGCTTCCGGTGGACGACCGCCGCCGCTACCGCATCCCCAAGTACCCCACACCCAAGGGCAAAAGCGACGCCCAGCACCTCGCCGAGCTCACCTTTTTGGGCCTCGCCGAGCGCTACCCCGACCGGATCACCGAGGACTACTACCGGGAGGTGGTGCGGCGGCTCGGCCATCCCGTTCCCCACGGGGGGCTCGAGGCGCTTGCCGAGCGGCTCGCGTCGCTTTCCCCTGAGGAGCGCGAGCGGCTCCGCGGCATGCTCCCAGACCCCAAAGAGGTCCGCACTTGGGACGCCGACGGCATCCTCGCCCGGGCCCTTTACGAGCTTGCGGTCATCGAGGAGATGGGCTTTCCCGGCTACTTCCTGATCGTCCAGGACTACATCAACTGGGCCAAGGCGAAGGGGATTCGCGTAGGGCCGGGCCGAGGAAGCGCCGCCGGAAGCCTAGTGGCCTACGCCACCCGGATCACCAACATTGACCCGCTCGAGTTCAACCTCCTCTTCGAGCGCTTCTTGAACCCTGCCCGGGTCAGCATGCCCGATATTGACACCGACTTCTCCGACGTCCGCCGCGACGAGGTGATCGAGTACGTCCGAGAGCGCTACGGAACCGATCGCGTCGCCCAGATTGCGACCTTCGGGACGATGGCCTCGAAGGCCGCGATCAAGGACGTGGCCCGGGTCTTCGGCATGCCCCATAAAAAGGCCGAGGAGATCGCCAAGCTCGTCCCTACCAAGTTCGGCCGGCCGATCCCCCTGAAAGAGGCGGTGGAGACCGTTCCGGACCTCAGGGCCTGGATGGAGCGGGACCCCGAGGTCAAGCGGGTGATCGAGGTGGCGATGCGGCTTGAGGGGCTGAACCGCCACGCCTCGGTGCACGCCGCCGGGGTGGTGATCGGCGAGGGGCCGCTGACCGACCTGGTGCCCTTGATGAAGGAACCCGGCGGGGGCGAGAAGATCATCACCCAGTACGACATGAACTCGGTGGAGGCCCTGGGGCTTTTAAAGATGGACTTTTTGGGCCTTCGCACCCTGTCCTTCCTGGAAGAGGCCGCCCGGATCGTGAAGGAGTCGAAAGGGGACGAGCTCGACTACGACCGTCTGCCCCTCGACGATAAGAAGACCTTCGAGC
>JALUED010000041.1 GCA_027053145.1 Thermaceae bacterium
GAAGCGGCTCGACCCGTTTGCCCCCCTGCACCCAGCCGCCGGCGAGCAGCCGGTCCAGGGCCGGTCCCCACCCCGTCCGCCGCCAGGCGGCCTCGGGCAGGGGCACGAGGAGAAGGGCGAGCAGGGTGCGGGCCTTTTCCTCTAACCCGGCGAGGTAGCCCTCGATCAGGCCCCTGAGGGGCTCGGTGGCGGGGTCGGCCACCCCGGCCTCGAACCCCCGCCGGATCAGCGCCGGCCAGCCGCCAAGCCGCAGGGTGCCCGCCCGGGCGAGGCGGGGCACCTCCAGGCGCCGGGCCAGCTCGCGCACCTCGGCCTCGGTAAAGGCGAGGGCCTCGGGACCGAGGAGCACCGCTTCCTGCGCCCCCCTCGGGCGCTCGGGGAGGGCCACGAGCTGCCCTGGGGCAAAGGCCGCGGGCGGCCCTTCGAGGTCGTAGGCGCCCGGGCCCTCGCCGGGTTCGGTGCGGTAGGGGAGGTCGAGGGACCGGGCGACCTCCTTCAAAAGCAGGGTCTTGCCGAACCCCGGCGACCCCCAGACCACCACCGGGGCCTCCTTGAGCGCCCCGGTGACCCGGTGCACCAGCTCCGACCGGTAGAGATACCCGCGGGCCATGCGCTCATCCCTTAACCAGAGTTTAACCGAGGGCTCGCTAGCGTGGGTTTGGAGGTGAATACAAATGCGGAAGTACTGGCTATGGTTCGGCCTTTTCCTCTTTGCCCTGCTGGCTGGCTGCGGGCAGCAGGGCGGGCCTGGAGGGGGAAATGGTGGAAGCGCACCTCACGAAGCCAACCCCCAGCAGGTGGCCCTTGCGCTTTATGCGGCAGACCTCCAAATTTATCGCATCGCTTACCCCTTGTACTACGCGGACTTCCCTATGCCGCTCATGCCCTTCCAGTTCCTCCCGGCCGCGACCTGGACCTGCGGCAGCGTTCACGTAAACGGTGACCTTTCCGATTCCGACAACGACAGCATCCCAAAGCACGCGATTTTTGACGGCAGGTGCACCTGGAGCATCACCGGCGAAGGGAGCACCGTGACGGGCTATTGGGAGTTTCAAAACCTGAGCGTCCAAGACCCGAACGACGGCGACCCGAACGCCGGCATCCAGGCTAACGGCAAGGTGGTCTTCGCCGTTCAGAGCCCCGAGGACAACGTCACCTGGTCCTGGGAACTCACCCACCACGACTTCGTGAAACGCACCGACGACTATGCCTTCACCTATGAAGGTACGTGGCAGATCGAGGCGGACGGCAAGACCTACACCTTCGATTACGACCTCGAGGGCACCTGGAACCCCACCGACCCCGATGACCCTTGGGGAGACGGAACCCTAAACGCCGAAGGGAACTTTAGCGGAACCGCCGCGGACTGCCCCTCCGGCTGGTCCACGAGCGTCCGCCTCACCACGATCCAATACCAGGGCGGGAAGATCGTCGGCGGCACCGCGAACTTGACCGCACACGATTGCGACGGTAATACAGAACAAATAACGGTTACCTGGCATCCCACAAGGTTTTGTGTCAAGGTCAACTCCGAGCCCGAGGTTTGCTGGAACCAATAACGAGGCAAAAACCCTTTGCGCGGGGACCACAGTCCCCGCGCCTTAACCCTGCCTTAACCGGAGACCTGGTAGGAAGGGTACGTGCCCGAGCTTGGGAGGCCTGGATTGCGTCTGGCCATGGCCCTCTTCCTCGCTACCCAGCCGGAGGTCCCCGAGCCTATGAGCGGGCGGATCTGCGGCCTGGTGCTCGGCGTGGCCGCCCCGCACCAGCGGTTTCAGGCCCGGGAGGGGGCGCGGGTCCGCCTACTGGTTGGGCCGGGGGTGATGGTCTATGCTTACCCCGCCGGCCGCCCTGAGGCAGCCTGGCCCCTGATCGAGGCCGTGAGCGCGACCGGCTGCCTGGCGCCGCCACCGGAGGCCGGCCTTAGGTACCCGGGTGCCTTTGGCCTTTGCCTGGTAGAGGGTGAGCGGCGGGTCTACAGCGAGGACGCCCTGAACCCGGCGCCAAAGCTCCGGGCGCGCTGGGTGCAGGGCTCCCGGGATGGGCTCGTCCTCCTCGGGCAGGGGGTTGCGGTCTGGCTGGAGGGGGCCATACCCTTCGCCTGACTAGACCCGCGCCCAGCCGCGGGCCTCGGCCGCCCGGGCCAGCGCCGGGTCCGGGTCAACGACCGTAGCCACCTTGGCCAGGGTTAGAAGCGGGAGGTCGGCGGCGGTGTCGCCGAAGGCAAGGTCGGGCGGATGACCAAGGTGTTCGAACACCCGCTCGGCCTTGGCGCGGCCCACGTTCATCGGCCCCGCCAGGCGGCCGGTGGCGACGCCGCCCTTCACCTCGAGCGGCGTCCCCAGCGCCTCGGCGCCGATTTTCTCGGCGAAGGCATTGAGCACCGGCTGGTAGGTGCCGGAGGCTAGGACGATGCGGTAGCCCTGGTCCTTGAGGTCAACAAGTTGCTTTAGGACCCGCCCCTTCCGCAAAGGCCAGAGCTCGTTTTCGACCACCCAGCGGCCGAGGGCAAAAAGCTCGTCCTCGGTCATCCCGGCAAAGAGCCGGGCCAGGTTTTGCATCCAGAGGTTCTGGTAGGGGCGCTTGGGGATGAGCCGGGCCTTGACGAGCAGCGCCCCCGGCAGGTGGAGGGCGAAAAAGCGCCGGTAAGCGGCCTTCTTGCCGTGGGTCTCGAGGTAGCGGGCCACCCCCTTCCAGGTCTCGCCCGCGGTCAGCGTCCCCTCGAGGTCGAAGACCGCGGTCTTCAAAGCGCCTCCGGGTGGTGCTTTTGCCAGTAGCGCACCAAGCCATAGACCGAGTAGGCGCTGGGGTTCGCGGCCTCGTAGGCGGCGGCCTCTTCGGGCGAGCGCCCGGCGCCGAGGAGCTCGGCCCGCACCTTGGCCTCGAAGGCGGGCACCATCGCCTCGGGGGTTTGGCCCTCCTTGAGCCGCGCCTTCACCCAGTCGGCCCAGTCAAAAAGCCGGGCCTTCAGGTCCGCCAGGTGCCCCTGGACGTCGGCGTAGGGCCCGTAGTGGGTGAGGTAGAGCGTTTGGGGGGCGATCTCCTGGATCTTCTCGATCGAGGCCGCCCAGTCCTCGACTTGGATGTCGGGGGGCGGGCAGGGGGGCAGGGCCGGGCCGCCAAAGAGCCGCACCCCAGCGACGTCCCCGGTAAAGAGCGCCTCCCCGAGCTGCCAGGCGTGGTGGTGCTTGGCGTGGCCAAGGGTCTCGTGGGCAACGAAGGTGCGGCCGCCCACGTTGACCCTTTCCCCGTCCTGGACGGCGAAAAGCCGGTCCTCGGGGATAGGCTCCATCCGCCCCCAGAGGGCCTCCATTTGGTCCTTATAGATCTGGCGGGCGCTCTCCATCAGCCGGCTGGGGTCGGCGAGGTGCCGGTACCCCCGGGGGTGGACGTGGACCCGCGCCCCGGCCTCGGCGAAGCGCCAGGCGGCGCCGGCGTGGTCCAGGTGGATGTGGGTCAAGAGGACGTCGGTGACGTCCTCGGGGCCGAAGCCAAGCTTTTTCAGCCCCTCGGCGACGGCATCAAAAGTGCTCTCGGGGCCGCTCTCGATCAGGGCGACGCCGGCGTCGTGGGGCACGGCGAAGACCGCGATCACCCCGGGGTGGCCCTGGAAGCCGGTATCGAGGACGTGGATCATGGTGCCGCCTCCACCGGGTTCTTAAGCGTGCCGATCCCCTCGACGGCCACCTCGACCACGTCGCCTACATGGATGGGGCCGACGCCCTCGGGGGTGCCGGTGATCACCACGTCGCCGGGCAAGAGCGTCATGAAGGCGGAGATGTAGGCGAGCACCTCGGCGACCGAAAAGATCATCTCGCCGGTGTGGCCCTCTTGCTTCAGCTCGCCGTTGACGTAGGTGCGCACCCAGGTGTTTTGGGGCTCGAGCCCGGTCTCGATCCAGGGCCCGAGGGGCAAAAAGCCGTCTGCCGACTTGGCCCGCACCCACTGCAGGTCGGTCCTTTGCTTGTCGCGGGCGGTGACGTCGTTAGCCACGGTGTAGCCAAGGACGTAGGCAAGCGCTTCGCTGGCGGGCACGTTGCGCATCGTTTTGCCCACCACCACCGCGAGCTCGCCCTCGTAGTGGAGCTCCTTGGTCCAGCCGGGGTAGGGGATGGGCTCGCCGGGGCCGATCACCGCGTTCGGGGCGATCAAAAAGAGCCCCGGCTCCGCAGGCGGGCTTGAGCCCATCTCGCGGGCGTGGGCGGCGTAGTTCTTGCCCACGCCGACGACCTTGGTGGGCGTTGCGGGGGCGCGAAGCCGTACCGAGGCCAGGGCCAGCCGCTCGCCGGTGGGCTTGCCCCCCGGGCCCTCGGTGACGAAGACCCAGGGCCCCTCCAGCACGCCGTAGCGCCCTTCATCGAAACGGAGGATTTTCATGCTCCGAGTCTACCGCCCAAAAAAGAGCATCTGAAGGGCCCGCAAAAGGATCGCGAGGGTCGCCCCCAGCGCCGCGAGGAAGACGCCGCGGTCCGCGCCCCAGGTGGCGTAGAGCAGCCAGAAGAGGCCAAAGACGCCCCCCACCGGGATGGGGTAGGGCGCGCGCGGGTGCCGCCGCCAGTAGAGGAGATGGTAGACGCCGGCCATAAGGAGCGCTACCGCCACCCCCATGAGCGTCGCCGCCGGCGCCACCACCAAGAAGAACCCGATCGCCGGCGCAAGGCCGCCGCCCCCCTTGAAGCCGAAGAACACCGGCCAGTTGTGCCCGGCGACCACCGCCGGGCCCATCCAGGGCAAGAACGCCGGGCAGCTCAGGCCGAGCCCGGCAGCCATCGCGCCCTTGGCCATGTCGAGGAGCGCCACCAGGACCCCCCAGGCGGGGCCCAGCTGGCGGAAGGAGCCCGAGCCCCCGGGCAGGTCCTTCTTGCGGATGTCGTAGCCGAGCCTGAGGTAGCCCAGG
>JALUED010000042.1 GCA_027053145.1 Thermaceae bacterium
AGACGCCCAGAGCGGCAAGAGCGATTCCCAGGTAGCCCCCCAGGGAGAGCCGTTCACCTAGAAAGAGGTAGCCGAGAAGCGCAAGCCACGCGGGGTTGGTCGCGTTAGCCACGGCGGCGACCGCCGCGGGCGTGCGGTCCACCCCCTCGAGCAAGAGCCACTGAAAGACCGCGTTGCCGATCATGCCGTAGGCGAGGATCCGAAGGGCGTCGGCAGGGGCTACCTGTACGCGGGATCCGCGGGCGAGCAGGAAAAGAAAACCTCCCGCCGCCACCAGGGTGCGAAGGGTGTTCATGGCGTGGGGCGGGAGCACCCCGACAAGCAACTTCAAAAGAACGAAGTTAAGCCCCCACAGACCGACCGCGATCGCCGCGTAGAGCACCCCCACGCGCCCATGATACCGACCGACCGGTCAGCCAGAGCTAATTGCGCTTTTGGTAACGCAAGACCACCTCGTAGCGATAGCGGTGCGTGCCCCCGGGTGGAAGCGCAAAGGCTACCCGGTAGCCTCGGGGCCGCCGCTCGCCCTCGGAGAGCTTGAGCTCGACCGCGTCGGCGCGGAAGTACTCCTCGACCTCCACCCAGACCGGTTCGTCGCCCAGATTCTGCACCGTGGTCAGGACCCGGTAGCGCCGGAGGTCGGCCCGCTCGGCGAGCACTTCGATCCGGCGTTCGCTCCGCGCCCGGGTAGCGGGACCCAGCGCAAGCCGAACCGGCTCCCCGGCGTACGTGTCAGGAAGCCGCAGGCGGCCGATGAAGTCGCCCCCGGCAAAGAGGTCCACCGTCCCCTTCGCAAGCGGCTTCGTAGCCTCAAAGCGGTAGCCCCGCCGGAAGGGGAGCCGGCGCCCCCGTTGGAAAGCTCCGGCATAGCGCCAGTAGAGCCTCGGCTTCACCGTCAGCTCAAAAAGGGGCAGCTCGGTAAGCTCGGGTTCGAGCACCACCGGCCCCCCAAGCCGGTAGCGGAAGACCCCCCCGGTACTGCCGGCGAAAACCGGCGCCACGTCCGATTTCGCCGCCCGGGCCGCAAGGGCTTCCATCCGCTCCCCGGTGCGGGGAGCGCCGAAAAGCGGCACCGCGCCGGAGACGAAGCGAAGCTCGGCGGCCTCGAGGGGCACCCCCAGCCCGTTCCGCACCCGAATCCAGGCGCGGAGCCTCCCGGTACCCACCTCCAGGGTGTAGCGGAGCGAGCCCGAAAGCCCCCGGGTTAGGTGGTGGAGCACGCCCCGTTCCCCCTCGGCGAAAATCCAAAGCGCACCGCCCCGCCAAACCCGCCTTTGAACCTTCGCTCCGGTCAACCAGACCAAGTCCTCGATCCGGGCCTCGGCCACCTTCCCCGCGGGCTGCCAAACGTAGACCCCGTGCTCGATGCGCACCGGCTCGGCCACCTCGGCGAAATGGGGGTAGAGGGTCACCCGCGCACCCGAGGCAAAAACGAGCGCCCCAAACCCCAGTCCGAGCAAAACCCCAAGCTTTGGCATGCCCTGAGGTTACCAAAAAGCGCCGGGCGAAGGGCCCGGCGCCAAAGGCGAACAGCAACCTAAAGGATGTCGTCCCGGATGCAGGCCTTGTAGTGCCCGGGGGCCACCTCCCGGAGCTCCGGGGTGGTGGTGGCGCACTCGGGGATGGCGTAGCGGCAACGGGTGCGGAAGACGCAGCCCGAGGGGGGGTTGATGGGGCTTGGGATGTCGCCCTCGAGGACGATCCGCTCACGCTTGACCGTGGGATCGGGGATCGGCACCGCCGAGAGCAGCGCTTCGGTGTAGGGGTGCTTGGGATTCCGGTAAAGCTCCCGCGCGGGGGCGATCTCCATCACCTTACCCAGGTACATCACCGCCACCCGGTCGGAGATGTACTCGACCACCGCCAGGTCGTGGGCGATGAAGAGCAGGGTCAGCCCGAGCTCCTCCTTCAGGTCCTGAAGCAGGTTCACCACCTGCGCCTGGATGGAAACGTCCAGCGCCGAGACCGGCTCGTCGGCGACGATGAACTCCGGGGAAACCGCGAGCGCTCGGGCAATGCCGATCCGCTGGCGCTGGCCGCCGGAGAACTCGTGGGGGTAGCGGCGCATGTGGTCGGGGGATAACCCCACCATCTTCAAAAGCTCGGCTACCCGCTCGACCCGCTCCTTGGGGGACTTGACCAGCTTGTGGATGATGAGCGGCTCGCCGATGATGTCGCCCACGGTCATCCGGGGGTTCAGGGAGGCAAAGGGGTCCTGGAAGATGATCTGCATCTTCCGGCGGTAGGGGCGAAGGGCGCCTTTCGGGAGCTTTGCGATGTCCTTACCCTCGTAGAGGATCCGGCCGCCCGTGGGCTCGATCAGCCGGAGGATGGTGCGGCCGACGGTGGTCTTGCCCGAACCCGACTCCCCCACCAGCCCAAGCACCTCGCCCCGCTTAATGGCAAAACTCACCCCGTCCACCGCCTTGACGTAGCCGACGGTGCGGGAGAGGATGCCACCTTTGATGGGGAACCAGGTCTTGAGGTCTTGGACCTCGAGGAGCACGCCGTTCTCCCTCATCCCTCCACCCCCTCGCGGATCTCCTTCCACCGGTAGCAGCGCACCGTGTGGCCCGGCGCGGCTTCCTCCAACGGTGGCACCTTGCCGTCGCAAAGCCCGGGCTTATGCCAGCGGCAGCGGGGGTGGAAGGCGCACCCCGGAGGCAGAAAGAGCGGGTTCGGTACGTTTCCGGGAATGGCCTCAAGCCGCTTCTTCTTCTCCGCGGCAAGGTCCACCCGGGGCACCGAGTTCAAAAGCCCCATGGTGTAAGGGTGCAAGGGCTCTTTAAACGTGGGCACCACGTCGGCCTCCTCCACCGCCCTTCCCGCGTACATCACCACCACCCGATCGGCGATCTCGGCCACCACCCCTAGGTTGTGGGTGATGAAGAGCACGCTCATGCCGATCTCTTCCTGGAGCTCCTTGATGAGCTCCAGAATCTGGGCCTGGATGGTGACGTCGAGGGCGGTGGTGGGCTCGTCGGCGATCAAAAGGCTTGGATTGCAGGAAAGCGCCATCGCGATCATGACCCGCTGGCGCATCCCGCCCGACATCTGGTGGGGGTAGTTGGAAAGGCGCTTTTTGGGCTCGGGGATCCCCACCAGGGCAAGCATCTCGGCGGCGAGCTCGAGCGCCTCCTTCTTGGTCTTCCCCTGGTGGAGCATGATCGCCTCGGCGATCTGGTCGCCCACGGTGTAAACCGGGTTCAGGCTGGTCATTGGCTCCTGGAAGATCATGGCGATATCGTTGCCGCGGATCTTCCGCATCTCCGCTTCGGTAAGCCGGACCAGGTCCTTTTCCACCCCGTCCTTCCCCCGGAACCGGATGCTCCCGTCCACGATCCGCCCGGGCGGCGAGGGGATGAGGCGCATGATTGCAAGCGAGGTCACCGACTTCCCCGAGCCCGACTCGCCTACAACGGCCAGCGTCTCCCCCTTGTTGATGTGGAAGGAAACGCCGTCCACCGCCTTGACCACGCCTTCGTCGGTGAAGAAGTGGACCTTTAGGTTCTCGACTTCGAGCAAACGGGTCTCTTCCATCTGCGCTCCCTATGGTTATACCGCACTAACGGCGCCGCCGCGGATCAAAGGCGTCGCGAAGGCCGTCGCCGACGAAGTTCCAGGTGAGCACCGCGAGGAAGATGGCAAACCCCGGGGCAAGCACCCAGGGCCGATCGGAAAACGAAGCAAACCCCCCGTCCTGCGCCGCCTTTAAAAGCAACCCCCAGCTGGTGTAGGGCTCGGTGATGCCCAGGCCCAAGAACGAAAGCCCACTCTCCGCCAGGATGAAACCGGGAATCGCGAGCGAAGCGTAGACGATGGTGTAGCTTGCGGTCGCCGGCAGGACGTGGCGCAGGATGATCCAAAATTCCGGCACCCCGATCGCCTTGGCTGCGGTAACGAAATCCATCTCGCGAAGGGAAAGGACCATGCCCCGGATCGTTCGCGCAAGCCCTCCCCAACCAACGACGGCAAGGATCGCCACGACCAGATAAAAGATCGCAAGCGGATCCATCTCCATGGGAAAGGCGGCGCGCAAGGTGATCATGAGGAAGAGAAAGGGGATCGCCGCCAGAATCTCAACGAGGCGCATGACGAGGTCGTCGGGGTCGAAGCTCAAGGGGCGCCAAAGCGCATGGGAAAGGGCCCATACGGCCGCCAAGAACATCAGGACGCCGAAAACGACGCGCTCCACGGGCCCGCTGTAATCCCGGAGCAGCCAATAGCCGTAGACGAAGAGCAAAGCCAGGCCCACCCAGAAAACGAGGCCCAAAAGGAGCGCAAGCCCGTGTAGCGCATACCCCAGCGCCCTTCGTCCAAGCCCCCCCCGCACGGGAAACCGCCAGCTCTCAAGCCTGAGGATCGGTCGGGCGATGCCGATCCGCGTGCCCTGGTAAAAGCCGGCAAGCCCCCCGAGCAAAAGGCCCAGCACCATCGCAATCAAGACCGAGAGGATGCCCACGGTGAGCGAAACCTGGGCGCCGTAGACCAGGCGGCTCCAAAGGTCACGCCCAAAGTTGTCGGCCCCAAGGAGGAAGATCCGCGCCCCCTCTCGGGTCGCCTCCTCCCCCAGGCCAAAAAGCCGGAGGTCAGCCTTGAAAAGCTTGAAGATTGTGTAAGGATGATCCGGGGTACGGACAAGGAGGTAGATGGGGTAGCGCTTGCTGCGGTCCTCCACGTAGCGCTCGGTGAAGGTCTCAAGGTCGAGCTCGCGCTTGACCCGGTAGACGAAAGGCCGGGTGAGCCGACCGGTCTCGGGATCGCGGACGTGGATGCGGGTCGGCGGGGCGTAGCGGAAGGAGGGGGTGAAGGTGTAGAAGTTCGGGTCGTAGGGGCTAAAGAAGCCGGCGAAGGCGGCCATGAAGTAGAGCATCGC
>JALUED010000043.1 GCA_027053145.1 Thermaceae bacterium
GTCTTGAGGGAGGGCCGGTTCGAAGACGAACCGGCCCTCCCTCAAGACCTCGGTGCCGGTGATGTCGGCGGGGAGGAGGTCCGGGGTGAACTGGATGCGGGAAAAGGTTAGCCCCGAGGCGCGGGCAAAGGCCTGGGCGAGGAGGGTCTTGCCCAGGCCCGGGAGCCCCTCAAGGAGCGCGTGCCCCCCGGCGACGGCGGTGGCGACGAGGGCCAGGGTGGCCTCCGACTGGCCAAAGAGCGCGCCCTTTAGGGCGCGCATAAGGGTAGCGAGGGCCTCCCGCAAGGCTCAGCCACGCTCCGCGCGGCGCTCTGCGATCACCTTCTCGGCGATCTGCGGGGGTACCTCGGCGTAATGGGAGAACTCGAGGCTAAAAGCCCCCTGGCCGCCGGTCAGGCTCCGGAGCCCGCGGCTGTAGTCCAGGATCTCGGCAAGCGGCGCCTCGGCCTGGACCACCGCAAGCGCCCCCTCCGAGTCCATGCCCAGGATCCGCCCCCGCCGACCCTGGAGGTCGGAGATCACGTCGCCGACCTTGTCTTGGGGGACGAAGACCCTGAGCTTGTAGATGGGTTCAAGCAGGTAAGGGGCGGCTTTTTCCATGGTGTTTTTGAAGGCCATCGAGGCCGCCACCTGGAACGCGAGGTCGGAGGAGTCCACCTCGTGGTGGCTTCCGTCGAAGACCGTCGCTTTAAAGCCCATCACCGGGTAGCCGGCGAGCACGCCGGACTTGGCCGCCTCTTTAATGCCCTTCTCCACCGCCTCCTTGTACTTGGTGGGAATGACCCCGCCCTTGATCTCCCAGACGAAAGCGTACTCTTCGCTCGGCTCAAGCCTCAGCCAGACGTCGCCGTACTGGCCGCGGCCACCGGTTTGCTTTTTGTATTTGCCTTGGGCCTCGGCCCGTTTACGGATGGTCTCGCGGTAGGGGATCTTGGGTTTTTTCAGCTCAACCTGGACCCCGTAGTCGGAAAGGCGCTCCTTGGCCCACTCCAAGTGCATGTCGCCCATGCCCCAGAGCTGCATCTCGCCGGTCTCCTCGTCGTACTTGAAGCGGAGGCTCGGGTCCTCCTCGACGAGCTTACGAAGGGCCTCGCCGAGCTTGGCCTCGTCGGTCTTCTCCGCCGGCACCAGCGCGACGAAGGTGGTGGGCTCGGGGGGGCTGGTCGTGGGCACCTCGTCCTTTCGTTCTTTCCAGAGCGCCATGCCCCGGTGGAGGTCTTCCGCCTTGGGCACGGCGAGGATGTAGCCGGCTTCGGCCCGGTCCACCTCAAGGAGCTCGGCGCCCTTGGGTACGTAAAGGTGGGAAAGGCGAACGGGGCCGGCCTCGCTTTCCAGCGTGTCCCCGGGCTTGAGCTCGCCGCGGTAGAGGCGGAGGTAGGCGACCTGGCCCACGAAGGGCTCGACCTGGACCTTGAAGACTTTGGCAAGCGGTGGGCCCTCGCCGAAGCGCTCGGCGGGGGAGGGGATGGCCTCGAGGATGAGGTCAAGCAACGGCTCGACCCCGATCAGGGTCTTGCCCGAGGCAATCGCCACCGGGTAGAGAAGCCCTTTTCGCACCGCCTCGTGGAAGGCCCGGGCAAGGGCGTCGGGCGGCACCTCGCCGCCCTCGAGGTAGGCCTCAAGCAGGCTTTCGTCGGTCTCGACGATGGACTCGAGCACCTCCTGCTGGAACTTCTCCACCGTTTCCCGCTCGCTCTCGGGGATCTCCACCGTCTCGTACTTCCCGCCTTCGCTGTAGCGGTAGGCGCGGTTGTGGAGCACGTCGAGAAGCCCAACCCATTCCTTGCCCTCGTACCAGGGCAGGTGAACCGGGAGGATGTGCCCAAGGGTCTGGCGGAGGTCCTCAAGAAGGGCGAAGAACTCCCCGCCCTTGTCGAGCTTGGTGACCACCACCATGCGGGGGAGCTTAAGCCGCTCGGCCACCGTCCAGGCCCGCTCGGTCCCGATCTGGACGCCGTCTGGAGCGCTCACCGCAACGAGCGCCCCGTCGGCGGCGGTCAGCGCCCCTCGGATCGCGGTGACGAAGTCGGCGTAGCCCGGGGCGTCGAGCACGAAGATCTTGTGCCCTTTGTAGTCGAGGGGCAGGACGGCGGTGCGGATGGAGAAGTGGTGGGCTTTCTCCTCTGGGGTGTAGTCGGAGGTGGTGGTGCCTTCCTCGACCGAGCCCAGGCGGTCCTTACCCCCGGTGAGGTAGAGCATGGCTTCGCCAAGGGTGGTCTTGCCGCTTTGGCTATGTCCGACGAGCGCGACCGTGCGAATCATGTTGTCGCCTCCTTTTGCGTAGAGTATACCCGGTGGCCGGCGGCACCCTCTGCGTGGAAAGCGCTGCTTGGGATGCGGCTTGGGCCCACGTGCGGGCGGCCGCACCCGAGGAGGCGGTGGGAGCCTTCGTGGGACGGGAGGGCTGCGCCCGCCGGGCCGTCCCCCTACCTAACGTGGCCGAGGATCCCCGTGTCGCTTACCGAGCGGACCCCGCCACCCTTCTCCGGCTGCTTCGCGGGGTGGAGGCCGCGGGCGAGGCGGTCCTTGCCTTTTACCACTCCCACCCCCAGGGGCTTGCGTTCCCCAGCGCGCGCGACCGGGCCGAGGCCTATTGGCCCCTGCCCTATGTGATCTTCGGCCTTGCCGAGGGGCGGGCCCGGGCCTTCCTGCTACCTTCGGGGGAGGAGGTGGCGATCGAGGTGGTGGACGGTGACCTTTAGCCGCGAGGAGATCGCCCGCTACGCCCGGCACTTGGTCCTGCCCGGAGTGGGGGAGGAGGGGCAGGCAAAGCTCAAGGCGAGCCGGGTGCTCGTGATCGGTGCCGGCGGCCTCGGCTCCCCGGTGCTCTACTACCTGGCGGCCGCCGGCGTCGGGCGGATCGGCATCGTGGAGCACGACCGGGTGGATCCCTCGAACCTGAACCGGCAGATCCTCTATACTGAGGCCGACGTCGGGCGCAAGAAGGCCGAGGTGGCCCGGGAGCGGCTCCTTGCCCTGAACCCTCACATCGAGGTGGAGGCCTACCCGGAGCGTTTTACCGCCGCGCTTGCGAAAGCGCTCGTGCCCAACTACGACCTATTGGTGGACGCTTCCGATAACTTCCCCACCCGCTACCTGGCGAACGACGCCGCGGTGCTTTTCGATCGGCCGCTGGTGCACGGGGCGATCTACCGCTACGAGGGGCAGGTCTCGGTTTTCCACTACGAGGGGGGTCCGTGCTACCGATGCCTGTACCGTAAGCCTCCACCCCAGCAACCGGCCTGCAGCGAGGCCGGGGTTCTCGGGGTGCTCCCCGGCGTCGTGGGCGCGCTGATGGCGGCGGAGGCGATCAAGGTGCTTTTGGGCCTCGGCGAGCCGCTCTCCGGCCGGCTTCTTTTCTACGATGCCCAGGAGGCGAGCTTCCGCACCTTTCGCTTCCCCCGGGACCCGGCTTGTCCGGTTTGCGGCGAGCGGCCCGCGATCACCGAGCTTCGGGACGAAGCCTACCAGGACGTATGCCTAGGGGACGGGGCGTAGAATCTTGAACGGGGTTAAGGAAGGGGGTACGAGGATGAGCGAAGTCGAGATCAAACGCGGTCTTGAGGGCGTCGCCTTCACCGAGACCGAGCTTTCGCACATCAACGGGGCCGAGGGCAAGCTTTACTACCTGGGCATCCCCATCGAGGAACTCGCCGAGAAGTCGAGCTACGAGGAGGTGGCCTACCTCCTTTTGCACCGGAGGCTGCCGACCAAGGCTGAGCTTGAGGCCTTCGACCGAAAGCTCAAGGCGAACCGGGCGGTGCGGGTCGAGAAGATTGCCTCGTTCGCCGACTACCCGCGGGACGCCCATCCCATGGCCGCCCTCCGTACCGCAATCAGCGAACTCGGCCTTTTTGACCCCAAAGAGGAGGATACGAGCTACCAAAACCTATGCGAGACCGGGGTTTCGCTCATCGCCAAGTTCCCCACCGTGGTGGCGGCGCTCAAACGCCTGCGCGAGGGGCGGCTGCCCATCGAACCCCGCGATGACCTCTCCCACGCCGCGAACTTCTACTACATGCTGAACGGCGAGGTTCCCTCGAGGGAGCAGGAAAAGCTCCTGGACGTGGCCCTGATCCTCCACGCCGACCACGGCATGAACGCCTCGACCTTTACCGCGCTCGTGATCCACGCCACCGCCTCGGACCTCTACTCCTCGATCGTGGGCGCGATCGGGGCGCTGAAGGGGCCGCGCCATGGGGGGGCGAACGAACAGGTCCTCCGCATGATCCAGGAGATTGGGGATCCGTCCCAGGTGCCCGAGTGGTTTAAGCGGAAGCTGGAGAAAAAGGAACGCATCATGGGCATGGGCCACCGGGTTTACAAGGCCTACGACCCCCGGGCCCGGATCCTCAAGCGCTACGCCGAGG
Source organism: Thermaceae bacterium (assembly GCA_027053145.1). Next base: position 4,371 of record JALUED010000043.1, read on the forward strand.
CCGTCGCCAAGGCCCACGGCCACTCCCGGGAGTACGAGATCCTGGTCGCGATCGAGAAGGAAGCCGAAAAGTACCTGGCGCCCAAAGGGATCTACCCCAACGTGGACTTTTACTCGGGCGTGGTCTACTCGGACCTTGGGATTCCGGTGGAGTTCTTCACCCCGGTCTTCGCGGTGGCCCGGATCGCCGGGTGGGTGGGGCATATCCTCGAGTACACCGAAAAGGACAACCGCCTCATCCGGCCGCGGGCCAAATACACCGGCGAATTGGATAAGCCCTACGTTCCCATCGAGCAGCGCGGTTAGGTAGGTGGGGTGCCCAAAGCCCCCGGGGCAAGGCGCTCCGGGGGCAGCGCTTTTAGAGCGGCACCGGCGTCGGGGAATCGGTCTTCGGGGCGTTTGGCCATCAGGCGCTCGAGGTATTGCCAAAACGCGTTTTCGGGGTGGACGCTTGGGGGCCGCGGTGGGGGCAGTTCCCGGTGGGCGCGAAGGACCTCCTCAGGG
>JALUED010000044.1 GCA_027053145.1 Thermaceae bacterium
GGACCGGGGGCGGATGGCGCGGGGGGAGCTTGAGCGCCTTTCCCGCCGCTTCATGGCCGAGCTCGTCAACCTCGTGGGCCCCGAGGTGGACGTGCTCGCCCCCGACTACGGCACCGACGAGCAGGTGATGGCCTGGTTCATGGACACCTACGCCCAGGCCAAGGGGTTCATCGAACCGGCGGTGGTGGTGGGCAAGCCCGAGCGCCTGGGAGGGACCCGGGGGCGGGCCGATGCGGTGGCGATCGGCCTCGTGCACGTCACCGAGCGCTACGCCGCACGGTTTGGCCTGGCCCTCGAGGGCGCCACCGTCGCCGTTCAGGGCTTTGGTTCGGTGGGCCGGGCGGTGGCCCGGGTGCTCCATCGCCTGGGCGCCCGGGTGGTCGCGGTCTCGGTGGACGTGGGCGGGGTCTACGACGGCCATGGGCTCGACATCCCTGCGCTCGAGGCCCACTTCGATCGCGAAGGAACCTTCGCGGGCTTCCCCGCCGAGACCATCACCAATGCCGAATTGCTTGCGCTTTCCGTGGACTACCTGGTTCTCGCTGCCTACCAGCACGTGATCCACGAGGACAACGCCGAGGAGGTTCACGCCAAGGTGGTGGTCGAGGGGGCCAACGTGCCGGTGACGGCCGAGGCCGACCGGATCCTCCGCGAGCGCGGGGTCATCGTGGTCCCCCACATCCTCGCCGCCGGAGGCAACCTGGTGATCGGCTATTTCGAATGGGTGCAGGACCTTTCCGAATACTTCTGGGACGAAAAGAGGGTCAGGCAACAGCTCAAAAGCGCCCTGGTCCGCGCCTTTGACCAGGTCGAGGCCTACGCGCGGGAGCGGGGCGTTCCGCTCCGCACTGCCGCCCACCGCATCGCCATCCAGCGGGTGGACGAGGCCACCCGTCTGAGAGGGGTGTATCCATGAAGCACGAACCGCTCTCCTTCATCCCCAAAGAGGCCGAAGGACCCTGGAAGACCTACCTCGAACAGGTGGACCGGGTCATCCCTTACTTAGGGCCGCTCGCCTACTGGGCCGAGACCCTAAAGCGCCCTAAGCGCATCTTGATCGTGGACGTGCCCATCCGCATGGACGACGGCACCGTGGCCCATTTCGAGGGCTACCGGGTGCACCACAACACCTCCCGGGGACCGGCGAAGGGTGGGGTGCGCTACCACCCGGCGGTGACGCTCTCCGAGGTGATGGCCCTGGCCGCCTGGATGACGATCAAGAACGCGGCGGTGGGCCTGCCCTACGGCGGCGGCAAGGGTGGGATTCGGGTGGACCCCGCAAAGCTTTCGGCCGCCGAGCTTGAGCGCCTAACCCGCCGCTACACTTCGGAGATCGGGATCCTGATCGGTCCCCAGCGCGACGTGCCGGCTCCGGACGTGGGCACCGGCCAGCGCGAAATGGCCTGGATGATGGACACCTACTCGATGAACGTGGGCACCACCGCCCCCGGCGTGGTCACCGGCAAGCCGATCCCCCTTGGGGGCTCGCTTGGCCGTCAGGACGCCACCGGCAACGGGGTCTTCTTCGTCGCCGCGGCGGCGGCCAAGAAGATTGGCCTTTCGATCGAGGGCAGCCGGGTCATCATCCAGGGTTTTGGCAACGTGGGCAACGCCGCCGCCCGCGCCTTCTTCGACCACGGCGCGCGCGTGGTGGGGATCGCCGACATCACCGGTGCGATCTACAACGAAAAGGGCATTGACCCCTACGACCTCTTGAAGCACGTGGCCGAGGCCGGCGGCGTGCGCGGCTACCCCAAGGCGGAGCCGGTGCCCTCGGCGGAGTTCTTTGGCCTGCCGGCCGAGATCGCGGTGCCGGCGGCTTTGGAGGGGGCGATCACCGAGCAAAACGCTTGGAAGATCAAGGCCCGGATGGTGGTCGAGGGGGCGAACGGCCCCACCACCCCGGCGGCGGACGACATCTTGAACGAACGGGGCATCCTGGTGGTGCCGGATGTGATCGCCAACGCCGGCGGCGTGATCGTCTCCTACTTCGAGTGGGTCCAGGATTTCAACTCGTACTTCTGGACTGAGGAGGAGGTGAACGAAAACCTCCGCCGGGTGATCACCGAGGCCTTTGAGGCGGTTTGGCAGACCGCCGAGGACCGGAAGGTGCCCCTTAGGACCGCGGCCTACATCGTGGCCGCGACCCGGGTGCTTGAGGCCCGCGCCCTCCGGGGGCTCTACCCGTAACGGGAAGGTGGATTTTGGCCGCGGCCGGAGGGCCGCGGCCTTTATCTTAGGAAGGTGCCCGAAGTACGCCTGAAGGATTTCCGCGAAGGGCTCAGCATGGAGGAGTGGCGGCGGTTTTATGCCGCCTTTCGCGACCCCGAGATCGCCCGTTTGAACGGCCATCGGCCGATCCGGCTTCCCTTTTGGCTTTTTCGCCGCATCGTTGAAGCCGAACTTCGGCGCGGCGATCGTGTGGCCTTCGGCATCTTGGACGAGCGGGGGGAGTGGATCGGGGCGGTCGAGCTCTACGACATGGACGGATCCAAGGCGACGCTCGGCATCCTCCTTTCGGCCAAGGACCGCTGGGGGAGGGGGTACGGGCCGGCGGCGGTGGAGCAGGCGCTGGCCTACGCTTTCCGGGAGCTCGGGCTTGAGCGGGTCGAGCTCCGGACCTTTCGCTGGAACGTCCGTGCCCGCCGGGCCTTTGCGAAGGCGGGGTTTCGCCTGGTCGGTTACCTGCCCGCCCCCGGCGGCGAGGAGGACGCTCTGATGGCGATCACCCGGGAGGAGTGGGAGGCGCGAACGCATAAGATGGAGGCATGAACGACCGCGAGCGCCTGGCCATCAACGCCCTGCGTTTCCTGGCGATTGACGCCATCGAGCGGGCCCGGTCGGGCCATCCCGGCATGCCCATGGGGGCGGCCCCGATGGCCTACGTGCTCTGGCACGACTTTCTGAAAGTGAACCCCAAGGACCCCACCTGGCCGGACCGGGACCGCTTTGTGCTCTCGGCGGGGCACGGCTCGATGCTCCTTTATGCCCTTTTGCACCTTACGGGCTTTGACCTTCCCCTTGAGGAGCTCAAGCGCTTTCGCCAGTGGGGATCCAAGACCCCGGGGCACCCCGAGTACGGGCTTACCCCTGGGGTCGAGGTGACCACCGGTCCCCTGGGGCAGGGGTTCGCTGCGGCGGTGGGAATGGCCCTTGCCGAGAAAAAGCTTGCCGCTGAGTTCAACCGCGAGGGCTTTCCGGTCGTGGACCACTGGACCTACGTCCTCGCCTCCGACGGGGACCTGATGGAAGGGGTCAGCGCCGAGGCGGCAAGCCTGGCCGGAACGTGGAAGCTTGGCAAGCTGATCGTGCTCTGGGACGATAATCGCGTTTCGATTGACGGCCCGACCAACCTCGCCTTTACCGAGGACGTGCTCAGCCGGTTTGCCGCCTACGGCTGGCAGGTGCTCAGGGTCGAGGACGGGGAGGACCTCGAGGCGATCCGAAACGCGATTCGCCTGGCCCGCGAGGAAGCCGACCGCCCCACCCTGATCGCGGTCCGCACCCACCTCGGCTACGGAAGCCCCCTCCAGGACGACCCCAAGGTCCACGGCGCGCCGCTTGGGGAGGAGGCGGTCCGGGCGACCCGGGAGCGGCTGGGTTGGCCTTACCCGCCCTTCGAAATCCCCCCCGAGGTTTACGCCGAGTTCCGAGTGGTCGCCGACCGCGGGGCCGAGGCGCAAGAGGCTTGGGAGGCGCTTGTTGAGAACTACGCCTGGAAACACCCTGAGCTCGCCGCCGAGTTCGTCCGCCGGGTGAAGGAGGAAAGGCTTCCCGAGGGGGCGCTTGAGGGCCTGGAAGCGGGCTTCGCCCTGGGCGAAAAACTCGCCACCCGCGCGGCGAGCGGCAAGGTGATCGCGCGGCTCGCCGAGCGGATTCCCGAGCTCCTTGGGGGAAGCGCCGACCTCACCCCCTCGAACAACACCAAGGCCCCAAGCATGGACGATTTCTCCCCGGAAAACCCCACCGGCCGCTACCTCCACTACGGCGTGCGCGAGCACGCGATGGGCGCGATCCTAAACGGTCTTGTGTTGCACAAGGGCTACGTTCCCTACGGCGGGACCTTTCTTGTCTTCTCCGATTACATGCGCCCGGCGGTGCGGCTTGCCGCGCTCATGGGGATCCGGCCGGTCTACGTCTGGACCCACGACTCGATCGCCCTCGGCGAGGACGGCCCCACCCACCAGCCGGTGGAGCACCTCCCTGCCCTGCGGGCGATGCCGCGCCTTTTGGTGATTCGGCCCGCCGACGCCTCCGAGACCGCCTGGGCCTGGCGGGTGGCGCTTAGCCATGAGGGCGGGCCGGTGGCCCTCGTGCTCACCCGGCAGAAGGTCGAAAACGTCACCGGCGAAAAGGCCCAGGGGCTCCTCCGCGGGGGGTACGTGCTCGAGGAGCCCGAGGGGGCGGTGGGGACGATTCTCGCAAGCGGGTCCGAGGTAGCGCTCGCGGTGAAGGCGGCCCGGCTGCTTGCCGAGGAGGGCTATCCGGTGCGCGTCGTCAGCCTGCCCTCGTTCGAGCTCTTCGAGGCCCAGGACGAGGGCTACCGGCGGGCGGTCCTCGGCGAGCTGCCGAGGCTTGCGGTGGAAGCGGCAAGCCCCTTGGGTTGGGAGCGCTACGCCGATCGGGTGCTTGGGATCGAGGACTTCGGCCGGAGCGCCCCTGGCGACGAGGTTTACGCCCGCTACGGCTTCACCCCCGAGCGCGTGGCGGCGGAGATGAAAAAACTCCTCGGGGTATAGAATCAGGGCGTGAAAAAGCGCGTCGTAAGCGTTTCCCTGGGGTCCTCCCGCCGGAACCATCGGGCCGAGGTCGAACTCCTCGGAAAGCGAATAGAGCTCGAGCGCATCGGTAC
>JALUED010000045.1 GCA_027053145.1 Thermaceae bacterium
TCGCCGCCAGGTCCACCACCGCGGGCACGCCGGTGAAGTCTTGGAGCACGACGCGGGCGAGTTTTAAGGGGACGTTGATCTCGCCGGGGTCGGGCTTCCAGTTCGCCAGGCGCACCACGTCCTCCTCGGTGACGGTGAAGCCGTCCACGTTCCGGAGGAGGCTTTCGAGCATCACCCGGATGGAGAAGGGGAGCTTAGAGACCGGGGCGATGCCCTGGCGCTCGAGCTCCATCACGTCGAAGTAGCGGACCTTGCCGGCCGCGGTCTCAAGCGTCTTCAAGGTTCCAAACGCGTCCTTGTACATGCTGCTCCTTTCCACCCCTCCACGGGGTATGCGGGGTTAGGGTTGGTTTTTAGGGGTGCTTTTTTTGCCGGGGTGCGCCCCGGTCGCCTAGCCCTAAGGATACCGCTAGAGCATCCCCGCGAGGAAGCCCTCCTCGCGGACCGCTCGGATCAGGTCCATGACCGTGAGCCGGTGGGGGTCGTATTCCACCAGGACCTGGCCGGGCTGGGGCACCTCGACCTTGGCGACGCCCTCGAGACGGGCAAGCGCCTCGGTGATGACCCGCATCTGTTCCTCGGTCTCGGCGCCCCGGACGCCAAGCAAGACCCGATTCATGCGCCCTATTCTAAAACACCGCGGTGGGCCCCGCGGGCGCCGCGGCTCCCCAGGGCCCGAACGAAGAGGCGGGGACCCGGCACAAAGCCGAGCTCGGTGAAGAAGGCCTCGTCCTCATCCTCGGCGGGGCAGGCGACCTCGTAGGCGGCGGCGTCGTAGGCCGACTTGACGAGGGCCAAAAGGAGTGCCCGACGAACCTCGGGGCCTTCGGCCAGCAGTCGGGTGACCAAAACGGTCGCGCGGTCGCCCTGCCAGAGGGCCTGCGCCAGCACAAAACCCTGGACCCGTCCGCCCTCTTCGGCGACGAAGCTGTGCCCCGTGCGGGCGAAGAAGCGGAGTGCCGCGGCTCCTGTGCGCGGGGTCTGGTGCGCGGCGAGAAGTCGGGCCTCGAGGGCGGCGAGCGTGGGTTCGTCGTCGGGGGTGATCGGTCGCACCTGCACGGGCCGAGTCTACCGGAGCCGGCTATCCAGAAGCACCAGCGCGGCGGCGGCAAGCCAGAGGAGGGGTCCAAGCAAGCGTTCTCCTTCGGCAAGGGGCCTCGGCTTTGGCGGCGGTCGGAGCAAGGTTTCCTCGGGGGCCTCGAGCACGTAGGCGACGCCCCCGCGGATCCTCGGTGCCCTAACCCCGTCCGTGCCCAGGGGTTTCGCCGCCCGCAGGTGGGGCGCGAGAAAGTTGTAGACCAAAACGGGGAAGAAGGGCCGGTCGGCGAGGGCCCTAAGGGGCGGAAGGTAAAGGCTTTTTCCGTCGGAATAGACGAGGCCCCGACCGGCCGAATCCACCGCGAGAGGGGCAAAGCCGGGGCCCGGGGGCGGGGGCAGAGGGAGCCGTTCGCCAAGGAGCTCCGTTCCCAGCAGAAGAGGGTGTCCGGCTTCCCGGTCAACCACAACGGCTTCCCCTTCGGCCGCTTTGGCGAAGAAGAGCGTGGGCACGGGCGGGGGTTCCGTCGGGGTGCCCGCCTGGACGGCGAGGTCGCCCCGGGTTCCGACCCGCGCCCCGAGGATCGTGAGCAGGCGGAAAAGGGCGGGGTCTTGGAGCTTTACGGCCACGGCGGGGCGGGCGCGGAGGTAGGCGCTTTGGTCGTCGAGGGTGAGGGCGTCTTTTTCCAGCAGGCGGACCTCGTGGCTGGGGGCCGGAGGCAGGGAGAGGGTCCGAAACCCACGGGCGGGAAGCCGAACCTCAAGAACCTTACCGTCCACCCGTACGCGGCGCCGGACCGGCCCCTTGCCGGTGTGGCCCAGAACAAGGAAGTCCTCGGCGAGGCGCGTGATCCCGGCATTTTCCTCCTTGCCGCCGACCGGGTAGAAGGCCGCGGGCGGCCCGGGGTCGGCGTCGCCGATCCAGGCGACGGGGGCTCCGGGGAGGGCCCGGCTCGCGGCGGCGAGGGCGGCGGCGACGTCGGTCCCCGCGTCCCCCGGCCGCCAGGCCCGCACCGCCCGCAGGAGGTCCTTCCCCGGGGCCGGACCCCGGACCTCGGGATGGAGCCCGGCCCGGACCACCACCGCCCGGGGGGTCCGCCGAAGCAGCGCCGCCGCCCGCGCCTGGGCCTCTTCCCATCGGCGGCCGGCGGCCATCGAGGCGCTGGCGTCGAGCACCACGATGAGCCTCTGGGGAGGAGCCTTGAGCTTGGGGTTTGCTAGCCCGAGCACAACGAGCGCTCCGGCCAGGGGCAGGAGGAGCGCGCGGGGGCGGGCGACAAAGCGCCGGGCCCCGGCCCTACGCCAGAGGAAAACCCCGGCGCGTGGTAGCCGCCGGGGCTGCCGCCGCCGGCTCAGCCAGTAAAGGAGCGGCGGCAGGACGAAGAGCCCCCAAAGCCAAAGGGGGTTTTCAAACGTTACCAGCGCACCTCCGCAAACCCGTAGCTCACCCGGCGGTCGCCCTCAATCCGGGCGTAGCTGTAGCCTGCGCCGAGGCGGTCGCCGAGGAAGGCAAGGAAGCTGGCCACGCGCCGGCCGAACTCCATCATGGCCTGGAGCTCCTCGGGGTCCTCGACGAATAACGGCATGCTGGAGACGAGCTGTTCGCCCGCGAGTTTGAGCGCGGGGCCCGGCTTGCTAAAGCCGAGCACGACCGCGTCTTTTGGGTAGCGCTCGGCCAGGCGGCGGTAGTCGGGGTCCTCGCCGAGCTTGGGTCCAGCCAGGGCTTGGGCCGCGGCCTCGCTGGTGGCGAGCACGATCCGGTCGCCGAGGTTGAAAAGGAAGACGGGTTGGCCGATCCCGAGCGTGATCTTTTTCCCCGCATAAGGGCCTACACGGTAGGGCTTGACCTCGAATCCCCCTTGGCCCTCGGGGGTGCTGGCCGCGGCGAGCATCTGAAGCCAGGTTAGGAGGGTGGTTTCGGCGGTGAGGTCGTCCCGGGCCTCGAGGTAAAGGAGCATATCGCCCAGGGGTTTTTGCAGAACCTGGGCGGGGTTTTCGCTGGGAAAGGCAAAGGAGACGATGGCGAGGCGGTCCCCAAAGGCCTTAAGGTCTAGGCTAAAGTCCACCTCGAGGTCCTTGAAAAGCGCGTTCAGGTAGTGCGCGGCCCCGGGTAAGGGGAAGCAGTAGCTGGCTACCGAGTCGGCCTTGGGGAAGTCGGCGAGGGGCCAGGGGCGGCAGTTTCGGAGAAGGACTTCGGCGAGCTCGGGGTCCGCTTGGCGATCCAGGGCGAAGATCCCTCGGCCTTCGAGACCTTCCTTGACCACCTCCAGGCTCCCCGCAAGGAGCTTCGGCGCACGGGCAAGCCGAAGCACGCGCTCCGGGGCTTCCATCTGACGAAGGTAGGGCTCGGCAAGGGCCGAAAGCGGGCGGAAGTCCAGGTACCAAACGACGTCCCCTTTTAGGGGGAACGAAAGCCCCTTGGCTACGTTGGGCTCGAAGATGGCCTTAGCCATGGCCGGGGTGCTGGCGGGGTAGCCGAGGAATAGAAGGGTGTCCCCCCGGTAGCCGGCGAGGGTTTTGTAGTCTCCCTCGCCGAACGCCTTTACGTTCCAGCCGGCCCGGTTTTGGGTTTTGCCCAGGGCCTTTTTCAGCTCGTCCAAGTACGTTTTTTGGGCCTTGGCGGAGGGCCTTGCCAGGGCGAGAAAGCTGCCGTCGGGGTAGACGGCAAGGAGCCCTTCTTGGCCGACCGCGTCCACACTGAAAAGCCGAAGGATGCGTTCGGCTTCGGCCCGGGCCTTAGGATCTTGGTTTTCCTGGTCGAAAAGCTCAAGAAGGTCTTGGACGGTGAGCTTTTGGCGCTTGAGCTCGGCTTGGAGGTCCACGAAATAAGCTTTCTTAACCGCAAGGTTCTGTAGGTAAAGGGCAAAAACCGCGCCCTTGGGGGCGAGGGCGGGCAGGCTTTTGGCGAGGCTTGAGGTCGGGAGCAAGACGCCCAGTAAGGCCAGGGCATAACGAACGGCTCTTTTCATAGCCCTCCGATTCTAGCACGGTTATAGGTAATGGGCGGAAAAGCCCCGCTTCCCCTCGCCAATAGCGCGGGCGCCCAGCCGCGCCAGCGCCCGGCCCGAGGGCGGGGCGTCGAGGAGGCGGCAGGGGGCGAGCGCCTGGAAGGCCTCGAGCTCGAGCTTTTCCGGCCCCCAGCGCCGCTCCTCTCCGGCGTAGAGGGCGGCGTAGACCAGCCGGTTCCGGGCGGCGATGCCGACCGCGACCTCTTTGCGACCGGGCACCCGCGCGGCCACGGCATCCAGCGTGTCCACGCCCACGAAGGGCACCCCAAGGGCGCGGGCAAGCCCCTGGGCGAAGGCGAGGCCCACCCGGAGCCCGGTGTAGGACCCTGGCCCCTGGCCGGCGGCGACGCCTTCGATCTCGGCGAGCCGGGTCCCGGCCCGCGCAAGGAAGCGCTCAAGCACCGGCACCAGCATCTCCCCCTGCCGGCGCTCGGCGCGGATGGCGAGCTCGGCCTCGGGGGTGCCGAAGACCAGGTAGGGGGTCGCGGTGTCCACCGCGAGGACGCGCATGGTCCCCAGGCTATAAAGTGGGGGCATGACCTTCAAACGTTTCGCCGAGTACCTGGCGAAGATCGAGGCCGAAAGCGGCCGGCTTGCGATCATCCGCTTGCTCTCGGAGCTCTTTGCCGAGCTTGCGCCCGAAGAGCTTCCCAAGGCGGTGCTGCTTCTTGTTGGCCGGGTGGCGCCGGAGTTTACCGGGCTTGAGTTCGGCGTAGCCGAAAAGGAGGCGGCCAAAGCGCTTGCGCTCGCGGTGGGGGCGGACGAGGCCGAGGTCTGGCGGCGGGTTCGGGAGCTCGGCGACGTGGGCCGCGCGGCCCAAGAGCTCCTCCCCGAGCGCGAGGGTGGGCTTCCCCTTCTCGAGGTCTTCGCCGAGCTCCTCGCCTTGGCCGAGGACGCGGGGCCGGGCTCCCAGCTCCGGAAGCGCGAGCGGCTTGCCGAGCTCTTAAAGCGGGCAAGCCCCCTTGAGGCGGTCTACATCCTTCGCATCGTCACCGGCCGGCTCCGGCTTGGGGTGGGGGAGGCGACGATCCTCGAGGCCCTCGCCCAAGCGGTGCTCGGCGATCGGAAGAAGCGGCCGCTCCTTGAGCGCGCCTATAACCTCACGTCCGACCTCGCCTACGTCGCCGAGCTTGCGCTCGAAGGGGAAGAGGCGCTTAGGAACGTCCGAGTCCAGGTCGGCAAGCCGATCCGCATGATGCTCGCCGAGCGCCTCCCCAACGCCGAGGCGATCATGAAGAAGCTGGGCCGCCACCTCGCCGAATACAAGTACGACGGCGAGCGCATCCAGGTGCACTTCGACGGCGAGCGGTTTTGGGTCTACTCCCGACGGATCGAGAACATTACCCACCAGTACCCCGATCTGCTCGAGGCCTTCCGGGCCCACCTGAAAAAGCCCTACATCCTCGAGGCCGAGGCGGTGGTCTTCGACCCCGACACCGGCGAGCTGCTTCCCTTCCAGTACGTCCTGAACCGGAAGGTGAAGCACCTCACCCCCGAGCTTTTGGAGAAGTACCCGGTCAAGGCCTTCGTCTTCGAGCTCCTCTACCTGGACGGCGAGGTCCTGGTGGATCTCCCCCTCGTCGAGCGGCGCGCGCGGCTTGAGGCCTTCGTCCCCAGGACCGACCGCTTCGAGCCCAGCCGCCGCCGCTGGATCGAGAACGCCGAGGAACTCGAGGCCTTCTTCGACGAGGCCCTCGAGGTCGGCGACGAGGGGCTCATGTGCAAGCGCCCCGACGGCAACTACGAGGCCGGCAAGCGGGGCTTCAAGTGGGTCAAGTTCAAGCGGGCCGCCGGCGGCCGCCTCGCCGACACCCTCGACCTGGTGGTGGTGGGCGCCTGGTGGGGGCGCGGGCGGCGGAGCGGCACTTACGGCTCGCTCCTTGTAGCGAGCTATAACCCCGAGGAGGACCGCTTCGAGACCGTCACCAAGGTGGGGTCCGGCTTCACCGACGAGGACCTCCAAAAGACCCTCCCCGCCCGGCTCGATCCTCTTCGCCGGGAGGGGCCGGCGCCCCGAGTTTGGGCGTTCCTCGAGCCCGACGTCTGGTTTGACCCCGGCCTCGTGATCGAGGTCGAGGCCCAGGAGGTCACCCTCTCGCCCAACCATACCTGCGCCTACGGCAAGGTCAAGGAGGGCCGGGGGCTCGCCCTACGCTTTCCCCGCTTCCTGCGCTACCGCGACGACAAGAGCCCCGAGGAGGCCACCACCTCGGACGAGGTGGTGGAGCTCTACCGGCTTCAATGGAAGTAGCTTCTCATCTCCTGAGAGGGTAGGAAAGAGCTATGCAACGGGTGATCTTTGCGGTCCTTGGGGCGGTGGCCGTTCTGCTCATCGGCGGGATCTTCCTCCTCGGCAAGCGCACGCCGCCCCCTGCCTCGAAGACGGTCATCGAAAACGCCGCGCCTACGCTCCGGGCCCACCTCGTGCTGGGAAGCCCGGACGCGCCCTATACGGTGGTGGAGTTTTCCAACTACCGTTGCCCCCACTGCCGGGAACACGCGCTAGGGGTGCTCGGGCGATTGGTCTCGGACTACGTGGAAAAGGGGAAAGTGCGCTACGTCTTCCGCCACCTGCCCTTTAGCGGCCAGCCCGACGTCTTCGAGGCGAGCGTCGCCGCCGGCTGCGTCTACGACCAGGCTAAAGACCGCTTCCTCGACTACCATCTCCTGCTCTTTAGGGCCGTCGGGGACTGGGCGGGGCTTGGGGGCGAAGCCCTTCGGGAAAAGCTCCTCAGCTACGCCCGCCAGCTCAGCCTTGATACCGACGCCCTCCGCCGCTGCCTGGAGAGCGAGGCCGCTCGCGAGCGGGTCCGCTTCGACCAGGAGCTTGCCCGCGCGCTCGGCGTGGACGGCACGCCGACCTTCTTTGTAAACGGCAAGAAAGAGGTCGGTGTCATGCCATTGGAGCAGTGGAAGAAGCTTCTGCAATAAAGGCATGCCGAGCGCATTCGCGCTCGGCATGCCTCCTAGCAGGGCTTACTTTCCGATATTGAGCTGGACGGTGGCCACCAGGTTTTCGAGGTAGAGGACGTTCTTAATGCTGAACGTTCCGTCCACCTGAGCACCTAGGTAGAGGCTTTGCTTGTTGATGCCGTTTGAAAGGATTTGCCCCTCGTCGCTCAGCTCAAACGCGACGGGGCCTTTGGTGGGGCCGCCAGCGGTGGTGAAATCAATCGTCCCTACGCGCACGATCCCTTCCGTGCTCGCGGGGCAAAGGTAGTAGCCGAGTGCGGGTAGCTCTGTGCAGTTAAGTTCGGCCGGGTCTTGGTCCGTGGCGTAGATGTAGAACTTAAGCGAGGCCTCGTTTTTCAAGCGCGCCTGACCCTGAATTCGGATCGAGGCGACGCTCACCCCTTCGACGGACCTCTGCTGGGCTAAAGGATTGCCCGGGAAAACAACCTGCCCGAGGGTGTTTCCTATCGCCTGGAAGTCAAGGGTTATGTCGGAAAGCCCGATCGTGATCGGGGGCGTCGTGCAGGCCGCGAGCACCAGGAGGAGGGTTCCGAAAAGGATCGAGATCTTCGTCCTCATGCTTCCAGCCTAACGCCTCTTGGGGGTAGCCGCTACCCATTGAGCTTGCCGCTTTGCGGAGCATCTGCTACCTTAGGCAGGGTTTTGGCGCACGACCAAGCCCGTGCGCGGAGGTAGCGAAAATGAAGGAAGGCATCCACCCGAAACTCGTCCCCGCCCGCATCATCTGCGGCTGCGGCAATGTGATCGAGACCTACTCGACGAAGCCCGAGATCCACGTCGAAGTTTGCTCGGCCTGCCACCCCTTCTACACCGGTCAGCAGCGCTATGTAGATACCGAGGGGCGGGTCGAGCGCTTCCAGCGCCGTTACGGCGACTCCTACAAAAAGAACCTCAAGAAGAAGGCCTGAACGGGTTGGGGCCCGCACCGCGGGCCCCTTCGCGCACCATGGCGCATCCGCCGCTTTTCCCCACCCCGGGTTGGATTGAGGTCATCGTTGGCCCGATGTTCTCGGGCAAGTCCGAGGAGCTGATCCGCCGGGTCAAGCGGGCCTTGATTGCGGGCCAGCGGGTGCAGGTCTTCAAGCCGAAGCTCGACGACCGCTACCACAAGACCGACGTCACCAGCCACGACGGTACCCGGATCGAAGCGGTACCGGTGGAGAACAGCGGGGCGCTTTTTGAGGCCCTGGAGCGGCCCTTTCCCCACGTGGTGGCGGTGGACGAGGGGCAGTTTTTTGACGACGGGCTGATCTCCATTGCCGAGCGCCTCGCCGACGCCGGGGTGCGGGTGATCGTGGCCGGGCTCGACATGGACTTTCGCGGGGAGCCCTTTGGGCCTATCTCCGACCTCCTCGCCCGCGCCGAGTTCGTCGAGAAGCTCACCGCCGTTTGCGTGCGCTGCGGGGCCCCGGCGACCCGCACCCAGCGCCTGGTGAACGGCGAGCCCGCAAGCTTTGACGACCCGGTGGTCCTGGTAGGGGCCTCGGAGGCCTACGAGCCCCGCTGCCGACGCTGCCACGTGGTAAAACCGAAGCGGTGACCCCGGTCATCCCCGTTCTCGCCGGCCCCACGGCGACGGGCAAGAGCGCCCTTGCGCTTTGCCTAGCCGAGGAGCGGGGCCTGGAGATCGTCAACGCCGACGCCACCTTGGTCTACCGGGGTCTGGACATCGGCACCGCAAAGCCTTCCAGAGCGGAGCTCGCGCGCGTCCGGCACCACCTCGTGGATGTGCTCGAGCCGGACGAAGCGATGAGCGTGGTGCGCTTCCTCGAGCTTGCTGAGGCCGCGATCGCCGAGGTTTTGGGACGGGGAAAGCTCCCGATCGTGGTCGGCGGCACCGGCTACTACATCCGGGCGCTCTCCGAGGGGATCCCCAAGGTGCCGCCCCCTGAGCCCGGGCTCATGGCCGAGCTCGAGGCCGAACTTAAAAGGCGCGGCGCCGACGCGCTCTATGAGGAGCTCCGTCGGGCGAGCCCCGAGGACGCGGCCCGGGTGGGGAAGAACCCAAGGCGGCTTCTCCGAGCCCTCTTTATCCTTCGCAAGACCGGCATTCCCCCGGTCCGCCTGCCCCGGCGCAAGCCGCGTTTTGCCTACAAAAAGCTCATCCTCTGGCCCGAACGGGCAAAGCTTTTGCCCCGCATCCAGGCCCGGGCCCGCGCGCAGTTCGCAGCTGGGCTCGTTGAGGAGGTCCGGGGGCTCCTTGAGCGCTACCCCACGATGCCTACCGCCCTTCAAACGATCGGCTATAAGGAGGTGGTCCGCTACCTAAGGGGCGAATACGGCCTTGAAGACGCCCTCGAGGCCGATTGGCGGGCGGTTTGGCGCTACGCCCGACGGCAGTACACCTGGTTTCGAAGGGAGCCGGGGAATGTGACCTATCTACCCCGTATGGGCGACGAGGCCTGGGTGGGGCTTTCGGACTGGTTTTCCCTGCATTTCGGAGCCCTATACTGAGGAATCGTGGGGGCGGCGGTCGAGCTTTTAGACGTCTCCGTGCGCTACGGGGCCTACACCGCGCTGGAGGGGATCTCCCTGAAGATTCCTGAAGGGGCCTTTGTTGCCATCATCGGCCCCAACGGGGCGGGGAAGAGCACGCTTTTGAAGCTTATCCTTGGCCTGCTCCGCCCGAGCCGAGGGAAGGTCGTGGTCTTTGGCCGGCCCGCGCTCAAGGTGCCTGCCGCCTGGCTCGGCTACGTTCCCCAGTTCAAGACCCTAGACCGAAGCTTCCCCGCGCTCGCCATTGAGCTCGTGGCGAGCGGCCTTCGCCGCCGCTGGCCGTTTCGCCTTGGCGCCGGTGAGCGCAAGGCCGCCCTTTCGGCGCTTCGCCGGGTGCGGGGGGAGGACCTCGCCTACCGGCGCCTTTCGCGGCTTTCAGGTGGGGAGCTCCAACGGGTCTACCTTGCCCGGGCCTTCGTGCGGAGCCCGAGGATGCTCCTCCTCGACGAGCCGGCGACGGGCATGGACGTGCTTGGCGAGGCCGACATGTACCGGATGCTCGAGCAGTACCAGCGCGAGCGCGGGGCGACCGTCCTCATGATCACCCACGACTGGGAGGCCGCCCGTCACCACGCCACCCACGTTTTGGTTTTGAACCGCCGGATCATCGGCTTCGGTCCCCCAGAGCGGGCGCTCACCGATGAGTGCTTGCGACGGGCCTTTGGCCACGTGGGGCACCCCCACGAGCTCAGCTTCAGCGTGGAGCGTCGCGATGCTTGAGGCCTTCGCTCTTCCCTTCATGCAGCGGGCGCTGCTTGCCGGGCTCTTGGTCGGCGCCACCGCCAGCTACCTTGGCGTCTTTGTGGTGCAAAGGCGGCTTAGCTTCTTGGGGTCGGGCCTGGCGCACGCCGCCCTCGGCGGGGTCGCGCTCGGGCTCTTCTTGGGGGCGGAGCCGCTTTTCGTGGCCCTCCCCTTCACCGTGCTGATCGCGCTCCTCATCGCCTGGGTGCGGGAGCGCACCGAGCTTGGGGGCGACACCGCGGTGGGGATCTTCTTTTCCCTTTCGGTGGCGCTCGGGGTGGTGCTGCTTGCGCTCAAAAGCGAGTACACCGCCGACGCGATGGCGTTTCTCTTCGGGTCCATCCTCGCGGTGACGCCGGCGGACCTCGCGGCGGTGGCGTTGGTCACCCTGCTTGCGGTTTTGACCCTGCCGGTCTGGGGGCGCTGGGCCTACGCCACCTTCGACCGCGACCTCGCCCGGGCTGACCGCCTTCCCGTCCTCTTCGACGACTACCTGCTCACCGCCATGGTGGCGGCGGTGGTGGTGAGCGCGGTCAAGGTGGTGGGGATCCTCTTGGTCGCGGCCTTCCTCGTCATCCCCGCCGCGAGCGCCCGGCTCTTTGCCCGAACCTTTGCCCAAATGACGCTCTTTTCCATCTTCTTCGGCCTCCTCGGCGTGGTGCTTGGGCTTTTCTTTTCTTACCTCTACGACGTGCCCAGCGGCGCTACCGTGATCCTGGTCGAGAGCGCGATCTTCCTCTTTGCCTTGCTGGTGGCACCGAAATCCTAGGTAATGCCTACGGAATAGGTGGGTTAAAATGGAACCATGTGGATTTCAACCCGTGCGCAGTACGGGCTTCGCGCCCTTTTGGAGATCGGTGCCCGTGGGCCGGAGCCGGTGCCGCTGAAGGAGGTGGCCGAGGCCCAGCGGATTAGCCAGCACTACCTCGAGCAGATCGCCTCGGCGCTTCGCCGGGCGGGCTACATCAAGAGCGTCCGAGGGGCCAAGGGGGGCTACCGTCTTGCCCGTCCCCCGGAGGAGATCACCGCGCTCGAGGTGGTCGAGACCCTCGAGGGCAGCGTGGCCCCGGTGGGCTGCATTGACGACCCCACGAGCTGTTGGGCGGCGGGGTCCTGCGCCACCGAGGAGCTTTGGCGTCAGGTGGACCGCGCGGTCCGCGAGGTCCTCTCCCGCACCACGCTTAAGGACTTGATCGAGCGCCAGCGCTTTTTCGCCCTCAAGGAAAAGGCCCGGGTGGCCGTATAGGAGGTGTGGCGTGCGGTACGTCTACCCCTTTGAAGAGGCCGCCGGGCTTGGCCGCAAGCTCCTTGGGGGCAAGGGCTACGCCCTTGCCGAAATGGTCCGGGCGGGCTTTCCGGTTCCTCCGGGGTTCACCGTAACCACCGAGGCGTGCCGTCACTACCACCGCGAGGGGCAGGTCCCGGAAGGACTTTGGGAAGAGGTCCGAGAGGGGATGGCGACCCTCGAGCGGACCACCGGACGCGCCTTTGGTGGCGAGGGGCTTCCCCTTTTGGTCTCGGTGCGCTCCGGAGCGCCGGTCTCGATGCCCGGCATGATGGACACGATCCTGAACCTGGGCTTAAACGAGCAGGGGGTCCAGGGGCTTGCCGAAGCCACCGGCAATCCCCGTTTCGCCTGGGACGCGTACCGGCGGCTGCTCGCCATGTACGGCGAGGTGGTGCTTGGGCTTCCCCCGGAGGCTTTTTCAAACCTGCTTGAGGCGATGAAGGCGGAGCGCGGGGCCGAGCGCGACCTGGACCTTTCCGCCGAGGACCTCGCCGAGCTCGCGAGGCGCTTTAAGCGGGCGATCGAAGAGAAAGGCAAACGTTTTCCCGAGGACCCTTGGGAGCAGCTAAGGGGGGCGGTCGTCGCGGTCTTTGAGAGCTGGAACAACCCCCGGGCCCGGGTCTACCGGCGCCACTACCAGATCCCGGACGACCTCTGCACCGCGGTGAACGTTCAGGCGATGGTCTTCGGCAACCTGGGCGAGGACTCGGGGACCGGGGTGGGGTTCACCCGAAACCCCGCCACCGGCAAGAAAGAACTCTACGGCGAGTACCTGAAAAACGCCCAGGGCGAGGACGTGGTTGCCGGGGTGCGCACCCCCGAGCCGCTTTCCCGCCTAAAGGAGGAAAACCCCGCGCTCTATGCCGAGATCGAGGGGGTAGCCCAGAGGCTGGAAGCCCATTTCCGCGACATGCAGGATTTTGAGTTCACCGTCGAGCGCGGCAAGCTCTACCTGCTTCAAACCCGAGCGGGCAAGCGCACCCCCGAGGCGGCGGTCCGGATTGCCGTGGACCTGGTGGAGGAGGGGCTTATTGACGAAGAAGAGGCGCTTTTGAAGGTGGATGCGGGGAGCCTTCCCGCGCTCCTCCGGGCCCGGGTGGACGCGACTACGGCGCCCGAGCCTGTAGCCCGGGGGCTTCCGGCGAGCCCGGGGGCTGCGGTCGGCCACGCGGTGCTCTCCCCGGAGGCCGCCGAGGAGTGGACCGCCCGCGGCCTCGACGTCATCTTGGTCCGCACCGAAACGAGCCCTGAGGACATCACCGGCATGTTCCTTGCCAAGGGGATCCTCACCGCGCGGGGCGGCATGACGAGCCACGCGGCGGTGGTGGCCCGTGGGATCGGCGTGCCGGCGGTGGTGGGCACCGCCGGCCTCCGCGTCGAGCCCGAGCAGAAGCGCTTTTTCCTCGGCGAACACGAGCTGAAAGAAGGCGACGTGATCAGTATCGACGGAACCACCGGAGCGGTCTACCTCGGCGAAGTCGCCCTGGTGGAGGGCGGGGCGGGGGAGGAGCTCGATCGCCTGCTCGCTTGGGCGGATCGGGTCCGGGTTCTCGGCGTTCGGGCCAACGCCGACACCCCCGAGGATGCGAAAAAGGCCCGCGAGTTCGGGGCCGAGGGGATTGGCCTCGTGCGCACCGAACATATGTTTTTCGAAGAAGAGAAGCTCCGCTGGATGCGGGCGCTGATCCTCGCCGATGACGAAGCCGAGGCGAAGGCGGCTTTAAAGCGCCTCTTTGAGTATCAGAAGGCCGATTTCAAGGGCATCCTACGGGCGATGGACGGCCTGCCGGTCACGGTGCGGTTTTTGGACCCGCCGCTCCACGAGTTTTTGCCGCCGCTCGTGGAATTGGAACGCAAAGAGGCCCGAGGGGAGCTTGCGCCGGGGGAGGCCAAGCTTTTAAAGCAGGTTCGAACCCTGGCCGAGCAAAACCCCATGCTGGGCTTTCGAGGGATCCGGCTCTTGCTTTTACGCCCGGAGATCCTCGTCATGCAGATGGAGGCGCTGCTCGCCGCCACCCAAGAGCTCCGGGCAGAGGGGCTTGACCCCCGGCCCGAGGCGATGCTTCCCCTGATCAGCGACGCCCGCGAGGTGGAGCGGGCCTTTGAGCTCCTCGAGCCGGTGTTTGAGCGCTACGGCTTCCGCATCCCCCTCGGAACCATGATCGAGACCCCCCGCGCCGCCCTCACCGCGGGGAAAATCGCTTCCCTGGTCGAGTTCTTCAGCTACGGCACCAACGATCTGACCCAGCTCACCTACGGGATTTCCCGCGACGACGCCGGCAAGTTCCTCCCGGCTTACCTCGAGGACCGCCTCTTTCCCGCAGACCCCACCGAGCGCCTTGACGAGGAAGGGGTAGGGCGGCTCCTCGCCCTTTCGGCTCGCGAGGGGCGGGAGAAAAACCCCGACTTGAAGCTTGGGCTCTGCGGCGAGCACGGCGGCGAGGCCCACTCGGTGAAGTTCGCCGCCCGGGTCGGGTTGGACTACGTTTCGGCCTCGCCCTACCGGGTGCTCACCGCGCGGCTTGCGGCGGCGCAGGCCGAGGTGGAGAAGCGGCGTGCCAACGCGTGAATGTTTTCACGATCTGGAGGGTGTTCTTCGACACGAAAAGCCCCCCTCCTGACGTGCCAGGAGGGGGGCGGCTTGCCCTAGTCCACCCGCTCGATGCCGAAGACGGCTTCGCCGGCTTCGCCCAGTACCTCGACCCGGTGGCCGCGGGGCTCGCCGGGCTCCAGGCTTTGGGCCAGGGTCTCCTCCATGATCCGCTTTCCGTGGGCTTGGATCGCTTCGGCGTAGTCGCCGCTCGCCCGGTAGGTGAGGCGGATGCGGTCGGCAACGAACAAGTCCATCTCCTTTCGCCCCTGCTGGATCAAGCGGATCAGGTCGCGGGCTAGGCCCTCGAGCTGGAGAGGCCGATCCACGCGCGTATCGAGCGCGGCGACGTACCCTCCCCGCGCTTCGGCGGCAAAGCCCTCGGGCGCGTTGGCCTCGACCAAGAGCTCTTCGGGCAGGAGCGTGAAGGTCTCGCCTCCTGCCTGGAGCGTCACCGGCTCGCCGGCGAGCGCTTTGGCCGCGAGTGCGTTGGCGTCGGCTTCGGCCAAGGCCCGCCGGATGGTGGCGAGTTTCTTGCCGTATTTCGGGCCCAGCTTGGGGAGGTTGGGTTTCACTGTATAGGCGACGCGGGCCTCGGCGGGGCTTAGGACCTCGAGCCGCTTGACGTTCAGCTCGTCTTGGATTTCTTCGGCAAAGTGCCGGAGCGCTTTGCGCTCGGCTTCGGTGGGGGCGACAAGCCGCAGCAGGGGCAAGGGGGTGCGGGTTTTCACCCCGGCCTTTGCGCGGGCGCTCCGCGCGAGCTCGACCGCCTCGAGGACGGTCGCCATCGCGCGAAGCAACGCCTCGTCGAGGAGAGCCGGGTTGGGTTTCGGCCAGTCGGCGAGGTGCACGCTCTCGGGGGCGCTTTCGTCCACCCGGCGGACGAGGTTTTGCCAGAGCGCTTCGGCCAGGAAAGGGGTGAAGGGTGCGGTGAGAAGGGTGACGGCCACCAGCGCCTCCCAGAGCGTGGCGTAGGCGGATTCGCGGTCGTGGGCGTCTTCGTTCTTCCAAAACCGCCGCCGGTTCCGGCGCACGTACCACTGGGAGAGGTCGCGCACCACGAAGTCGCGGAGCTTCCTCGCCGGGGTGGTGGGGTCGTAGGCCTCAAGCCCTTCGGTGACCTCCTCGATGAGCCGTTGCACCCGCGCTACCAGCCAGCGGTCCATCTCGGGCCGCTCCTCGACCGGCGGGCGGCGCTTGAGGTCGGGCTCGTCGAGGTTGGCGTAGGTGACGAAGAAGCTATAAACGTTCCAGAGCGTCAGGAAGTAGTCCCTGAGCGCCTCCTGCACCAGGTTGGGGCCGAAACGCCGGGAAGCCTCGGGCGGGGCGGCGACGTAGATGTACCAGCGCAGGGCGTCGGCCCCGAAGCGGTTGATGATCTCCCACGGGTCCACCACGTTGCCCTTCGACTTCGACATCTTCTCGCCCTTTTCGTCGAGGATGTGGCCGTGGCAGATTACGTTTTTAAAGGCCACCGAGTCGAAGAGCATGACCCCGAGCTGGTGGAGGCTGTTGAACCAGCCGCGGGTTTGGTCGATGGCTTCCGAGATGAAGTCGGCGGGGAAGCTCTTTCGGAAGGTCTCCTGGTTTTCGAAGGGGTAGTGGAACTGGGCGAAGGGCATGGCGCCGGAGTCGTACCAAACGTCGATCACGTAGGGGACCCGGCGCATCGT
>JALUED010000046.1 GCA_027053145.1 Thermaceae bacterium
TAGAGGTTTCCCGCCGGGTCCACCTCGAGGTCAAGCCCAAGCCCCCGGAGGGCGTCCTCGAGCACCGCCCGGGCCGGGCCCTCCTCGGTGCTCGGGCTCCTCGCCCGAATCAGCTCGGCCGCCAAGCAAACGGGGTCCATCCTCACCCCCCGCGCCCCTGCCACACCCGGTAGATCGCGATCCCCGCGGCGACGCTCGCGTTCAGCGCGGGGGTGCTGCCGCGGAGGGGGATCCGCAAAAGCTCGTCGCACTTTTCGCGCACGAGCCTCCGCATCCCCTTGCCCTCGGAACCGATGACCAGGGCGAGGGGGCGGCGGTAGTCGGCCTCCTCCAGGCTCCGCGCGGCCTCGCCGGCAAGGCCGTAGACCCAAACCCCCCGCGCTTTCAGCGCCTCGATGTAGCGGGGGAGGTTCTTCACCCGCACGAGCGGAATCCGCGACGCCGCCCCCGCGCTCGCCTTCACCGTAGCCGCCGAAAGCGGCGCGCTCCGCCGCTCCTCGCTCACCACGCCGTGGGCCCCAAGGGCCTCGGCGCTTCGGATGATCGCCCCGTAGTTTTGGGGGTCGGTGATCCCGTCGAGGAGGACAAGAAGCGGCATCTCGCCGAGGCTTTCCGCCCGGCGAAACGGGGCCTCGGGGTCGCTATAGGCGAGGTCCTCGACCCAAGCGGCGATCCCCTGGTGGCGGGTGGTGCCCACGAGCTGGGCAAGCTCCACCCGGCTCGTCCATTCGAAGGGCACACCGGTGGCCTCGACCTCGCGCACAAGCCGCGGCTCCACCCCGCGGGCAAGGAGGATGCGGCGCACCCGGCCCTCGCGGGCGGCCTCGAGGGCCGGGCGCCGACCGTAGATCCACATCCCCCCTAGCCTAAACGAAAAGGGCCGGGGCTTGGCCCCGGCCGCGGGTTTCGGTCCGAAGGCTAGCCCGAAAGCCCCCGCTTCACCATCTCGGCGAGCTCGTCCTCGTAGAAGAACTTGTCGCCGAAGGCGGGCTTGAGCTGGTCGAGCCAGGTCGCCTTCTCATCGTACTTGGCGAAGAAGGGACGGCCCACCCAGTCGGGGTTCCGGCCCTGGAGGAACTCAAGCACAAAGACCTTCTCCCCGTTGATCTCGGCGACGCCGGAGACCCGCACCTTGCCCGGGAAGGCCGACATGCTGGGGCCCCGGACGGTGCGGCCAAGGCCGGAGACCTGCTTGTAGGCGTTCCGGAAGATCTCCCAGGCCTTAACCAGCGGCACCTCGAAGTACTGCTTGGGCCCGGTGTCCCGCTCGACGAACATGTAGTAGGGCACGAGGCCAAGCCGCACCTCTTCCTTCCACTTTTTCGCCCAAACGTCCGGGTCGTCGTTGATGTGGGCGACCACCGGCGACTGGGTGCGGATCTGGGCGCCCACCGAGCGGAGCACCTTGATCGCCTCGCGAACAGCGTCGGTTTTGAGCTCGTTCGGGTGGGTGAAGTGAGCCATGATCGCGAGATGCCGCCCGGCCTTAACGATGTCCTCAAAGAGGCGGAGGAGGTCGTCGTCGAAGAAGCGGAAGGGCCAGTAGGCGAGCGCTTTGGTGCCGATGCGGATGTTCTGCACGTGGGCGAACTCGTCGGAAAGCAGCGGCCGGATGAAGCGCTCGAAGACCGGCGTCTTCATCACCATCGGGTCGCCGCCGGTGAAGAGGATGTCGGTGACCTCCTTGTGAACCCTGAGGTAGTCCTGGAGGTCCTTGGACTCGTTGGTCGCCATCCGAAGGTCGGGCTCACCCACGAACTGGGCCCAGCGGAAGCAGTAGGTGCAGAACGCGTGGCAGACCTGACCCGGCCCGGGGAAGATCAAGACGGTCTCGGGGTACTTGTGCTGCAGCCCCTCAAGACGCCGGCCGTTCAAAACCGGCACGTTGTGGGTGAGCTGACCGGCGGGGTGCGGGTTCATCTTCAAGCGGATCTCGTGCGCGGCCCGGCGGATCTCCTCTTTGGGCGCCCCTTTGCGCATCAGATCGCGGATGCGGTTGAAGTCCTCGGGCGCGAGCATCCCCTTTTGCGGGAAGGTGAGGATGAAGATGGGATCCTCGGGCACCTTGGACCAGTCGATTAGCTCCCGCACCACGTACTCGTTGGTGCGGAAGGGCAGCACCTGGGCCACCACCCGCACCGCCTCCTGGACCTCGGGGTCCAGGGCCTTCCACTCGGGAAGCTCCTCGATGTTGGCCAGCGTGATGGGCCGGTACTTCCGCTCGGTCTGGACCTTCAAGACGGCCATAACCACCTCCGGGACCCGGAGCCGATGTCGAACGTAGCCCCGCGTCCAGCCCTAAAAGTAGCACTAGTTTTTCGCGGAGAAAAGAGCAAAGGTCCCCGATTCCGGGGGTTGCTTGCAGGAGCAATAGCGTGGCCCCGACCTGCGCCGCACCGCGGGCAAGCCCAAGCCTAGGAGACCACCGCGCGCAGGTAGCGCTCCCGGGTGATCACACCGTGAACCCGGGCCCCATCGGCCACAAAAACCGCTTCCCCCTGCCAAAAGAGCGGCGCAAGCTCGGTGATCGCCACCTCCCCGGCCACCACCGGCGCCTCCTCCCAGGGCACGATCTCGCTCCCGAGGCCCAAGACCCCCACCGGGCGTCCCTCCTCCACGAGCACCGCCCAGCGCCCGCTCTCCTCGGCCGGCGAGGCGACCACGGGCACCGGCTTGGCGAGCCGCCGCGCCGGCCAGGGGGCCACCGCCCCGGCGGTGAGCAGGGTGCTGCAGGGCACCCGCACCGCCCGCTTAGCAACAAAAAGGCTTAACACGAAGGCGGCTAGGAAAAAGAACCCCTCGACGAGCCCAGGGAGGTCGAAGTCCTCCCAGCCAAGGCGCCCTCCAAGCAGGAGGTGCACCACGAGCCCTACGAAAAGCCCGACCGCGAGCGCGGCCACGAAGGCGATGAGCCCGGCCAGGCGAAGGTCCCGCACCCTACGCAAGGTTCCCCTCCGAAAGCGCCCGTTCGGCGAAGGCCACA
This sequence comes from Thermaceae bacterium, assembly GCA_027053145.1. The sequence continues at coordinate 2,984 of JALUED010000046.1, forward strand.
TCCTCGGGCTTGTCCACGTCCACCCCGATCTCAGGATAGGGGACCACCACCGCCCGCATCGGCACCCCGAAGATCCCCTCGGCCCGGGCCTCAAGCTCCGCCACCGAAAGCACGCCTAAAAGCAGCTTAAGCAAGAACGCCGGGCCAAAAAGCAGGGCAAGCCGCAGGGGGTTTTTCCGCCAGGCCACCACCTTCCGCGCCACCGGAAGCGCCCGGCGAAAAAGCGCGGGGTCGAGGAGGACCAGGTTCCCACCGGTGAAGGTGCCCTCCCGAAGCCGGGCGTAGGTCCGCTTCATTCCGGGGAAACGCTCCTCCACCGCCTCCCGGGGCACGATGGGGTAGACGAGCCCGGCCGGGGGCGCAACCGAAAGCAGGTGAAAAACCGCCTCGGGGGTGAGCAAGGGCACGTCGGCGGTGGCGACGAGCACGGGGCCCTGGGCCGTAAGGGCGGAAAGCCCGGCCTCCACGTTGGCAAGGAGGTCGCCCCGGTCTTCAAGCCAAAGATCCGGGGCCGGCTCAAGAGGCCCCCTTGGCCCCACAAAGGCGACGCGGTCGGCGCCGCCCCCCTTAAGCGCCCGGAGGACCCAAGCGGCCATCGGCCTTCCCCCAAGGGGCAAAAAGGCCTTGCTGGGAACGCCATGGGCCCTCGCCAGGGCATCGTCCTTTCCGCCGCCGAGCACAAGGGCGTGCACACCGCTACCCTAACAAACCCCCGGCGGCTTTTGCCGCCGGGGGTCGGGTAAACCCTTCCCTCAGGGGTTCGAGGGCTTGGGCCTAGAGCTCGGCATGGCCTCGGGCCCCCGGTCCGACCAGTAGACGAAAGCGAGCAACGGGGGCTCCTTTTCCCAAAGCTCCCGAGCCACCGGCTTCGCGGTCCAAACCGGCACCCACTGACCCAAGGGCGCCTCGGCGTCCGGGGTCGCCCAGGTGATGGCGTAGGGGATCCAGTTCGCGAGGCAGGCCTCGCCCAGCTTTACCTCGGCCCCGCCCACCACCGTGGCCACCAGGCGCTGGGCCGGGCAGGCCACCGTGGGCACGTCCATGATGCCGCTGGTAAGCCTAAGCCCCTTCCCCGCCGGGGCCGAGAGGGCGTAAACCGCCTTGGGGTCGTAGCCCTTAAAGACCACGAACCAAAACGACTTCGCCCCCTCCGGCGGCACCAGGTTGAGCGCATAGAGCTGCCCCAGGAAGGGAAGCGCCTCCACCGGGTGCACTGGGGTGACCAAAAGGCGGCCCTGGGCCAAAACGGGGAGCGCAAGGGCCAACAGGATTGGAGCAAGTTTCCTCATACAAACCACCTCAAGTTTTATAATAGCAAAACGGCCGGGCAGGGAAGCCCGGCCGCCTCCACAAGCGATCGCTACTCGGCCACTTCCACCGGGATCCGCTTGGCTCGGGCCGCCTCGACCTTGGGCAGGACGAGGCGCAGGACGCCGTTTTTGAACTCGGCCTTCACCTTGTCCGCGTCCACCTCCACCGGCAGGGTGAAGGAGCGGACGAAGGAGCCGTGCGGAATCTCCTGCAGGTAGTACCGGCGGACCTTCTCGTCGGCCTCGGGCTTGACCTCGCCGCGGATGGTGAGCTGGTTGCCCTCAAGGCTCACCTCGATGTCCTCAGCCCTGAGGCCCGGCGCCCACATCTCAAGCACCAGGGCCTCGTCGGTCTCGTAAAGGTCCACCGGCGCGACGTAGGTCGCCGTCCGCGCGGGGCGCACGAGGTCGCTGAAAGCCTC
>JALUED010000047.1:0-778 GCA_027053145.1 Thermaceae bacterium
GGATTCTCGAGATCACCGAGAAGACCGCCGGCGCCCGGATGCTCCCCAACTACTTCACCTTCGGCGGGGTGCGCCGCGACGTCCACCCCGACTTTTTCAAGGACGTGGCCGCCTTCCTCGACTTCTTCGAGACCCGCCTGCCCGACTACTACGCCCTGGTGCTCGACTCGCCGGTTTTCCAGGCGCGGGCCGTGGGCGTGGGCGTCCTTCCCAAGGAGCGGGCGATCGCCCGCGGCGCCTCGGGGCCGGTGATCCGGGCCTCCGGCGTGCCCTACGACGTTCGGAAGGCCGAGCCCTACGACGCCTACCCGGAGCTTGAGTTCGAGGTTCCGACCCGGGAGGAGGGCGACGTCTACGCCCGCTTCTGGGTGCGGTTTCGGGAGATGGAGGAGTCGGTCAAGATCATCCGGCAGGCGCTGGAGAAGGTACCGAAGACCGGGCCCTATAAGGGCAAGGTCCCGCCGCGGATCAAGCCTAAGCCCGGCGCCCGCTACCGGGCGGTGGAGATCGCCCGGGGGCACCTTGGGACCTACGTGGTCTCGGACGGCAGCGAGTACCCCGTGCGGGTCAAGCACCGCTCGCCCAGCTTCGCCAACCTCCAGCTCATCCCCGACCTCTTCGTCGGCGCCCGCTTTTCCGACGCGATCGCGATCCTATCGTCCTTGGACCCGGTCTTTGGGGAGGTGGACCGATGAGCCGGATGCCCCTGCCCACCGAGCGCCTGGTGCAGCCGCGGCTCGTGGGCTACGACCCCACCCGACCCAAGCCCTGGCTTGAG
>JALUED010000047.1:788-4707 GCA_027053145.1 Thermaceae bacterium
GTCTTCCTTGCCGAGCAGCTTGAGCGCCTCGCCTACGCCCTCTTCTTCGCCGCGCTTTGGGCCATGGTGGTTCTCGCCTACGGGGTGGTGCCCACCGTCTTCCGCCACTACGGCTGGCTCAAAAGCCCCCTGGGCTTTGCCGCCTACGCCGTCGTCGAGGCGGTGCTTGCCTTCCTCTTGGCGGCGCTTGTTGCGCTCATTCTGATCGTCGTGCTCCGAAAGTACCTGGGCAAGGTCCAAGAGCGGGTCGGGCCCATGCACTACGGCCCCGCCGGGGTTTTTCAAACCGTCTTCGACGCGCTCAAGCTGCTCGGCAAGGAAGACTTCGCGCCCCGCCGCGTGGACTGGCCGATCTTTCGGCTGGCCCCGGCGATCGTCTTCGTGAGCGCCTTCCTCCTGATGGTGGCGATTCCGGTGGCGCCCGGCTGGCGGATCGCCGACCTCGACGTCGGGCTCCTTTACATCGTGGCGGTGAGCACGCTCGGCGCCTACGGGGTGGTGCTCGGGGGGCTCTCCCAGGGGAACAAGTGGGGGCTCCTTGGCGCCTTCCGCGCCGGCGCCCAGCTCGTCTCCTACGAGGTGCCGCTCGCCCTCGCCCTGCTTGCGGTGGGCGTGTATTCGGGCTCGCTTCGCTTCACCGACATCGTCGAACATCAGCGAGGGCTTTGGCACGTGGTGCCGCTCTTCCTTTCCTTCGTCGTCTACCTGGTGGCGAGCATCGCTGAGCTTAAGGCCACCCCCTTCGACCTGCCCGAGGCCGAGAGCGAGATCGTCGCCGGCTACAACACCGAGTACTCGGGGATGAGTTTCGCGTTTTTCTTCCTCGCCGAGTTCGTCGAGCTCTTCCTCCTCCCCGGATTCATGGTGCTGCTCTTTTTCGGCGGCTGGCACGGGCCGCTTTTTGGGCTCGACCCCACGAGCTTCGCCGCCGGGCTCCTCCAAAGCCTTTACTTCCTCCTGAAGGTGGCGGTTTGGGTCTGGATTTTCCTCTGGATCCGGGCCACCCTGCCGCGCTTTCGGGACGACCAGCTCATGGACCTCGCTTGGAAGGGGCTTTTGCCGCTTAGCCTGGTGGGCCTTTTGGTGGCCGCGTTCCTTCGCATGTTCCTGGAGGTGCTATGAGCCTTTTCGCCGAGGTCTGGGAAGCGGTGAAAGCGGTGGCGGCGGGGCTTGAGACCGTGCATAGAAGGGTAAAAGAGCCCCCGGCCACCGAGTTCTACCCTTACAAGAAGCCCGAGATCCCGCCGGTCAGCGTGCAGTTTCTCGCCCTCATCCAGAACGAGGACGGGACCGACCGTTGCGTCGCCTGCCTGCAGTGCGAGCGGGCCTGCCCCAGCCAGGTGATCACCATCGAAAGAAAGCGGAACCCCGAGGGGAAGGGGTTTGTGCTCGAGCGCTTCGACCTCGACTTCGCCAACTGCATGCACTGTGCGAACTGCGTCGAGGCCTGCCCGGTCAGCGCCATCGTCACCGTGGGCGATTTCGAGCACGCGGTCTACGATATCCGTCTGCTCAAGGCGGATAAGGCCTTCCTCGACCACATTGGAAGGAAGGCCAAGATCTGGTACAGCCCCAAGTTCGGGGTGGAGATGCGGACCCCCGAGGGGAAGATCGTGAAGGCCCCCCCCGAGATGCAGCCCGGAGGCCTCGCCGAGCTCCTCAAGGAAGCGGAAGGGGGTGAAGGGGCATGAGCGTCCTTGGATTCGCCATCCTGGCCGGGCTCGTCCTTGCCGGGGCGCTGGTGGTGGTGCTCGCCGAGAACATCGTCCACGCGGCGGTGGCGCTTGCCTTTACCTTCTTCTTCGTCGCCGGGCTCTACGTGCTGCTCGGCAGCCCCCTGCTCGCGGTCATCCAGTTCGCGGTCAACGCCGCCGCCATCCCCATCCTGACGCTCTTCGTCATCATGACCACCCAAAGCCGCCGGGTACGGCCGGTGGCCGGGGTCTTCTACCTGGTGGCCGGCGTCCTGGCGGTGGTCTTCCTCGCCGGCCTTTGGGCCTACCTGGGGGCGCCCGAGACCGCGGTAAGGCCCTTGAGCCCAGAAGGGCTCGGCGCCCGGCTTTTGACCGTCACCCTCCTGCCCTTCGAGGTGGCCTCGGTCCTCTTGCTCCTCGCCATGGTGGGGGCGGTGGTGCTCGCGAGGAGGCGGGAAGCATGATCACCCTGGGGCACTTTCTTACGCTTTCGGCGGTGCTCTTCGCCATCGGGCTTTTCGGCGTGATTACCCGAAGGAACCTGATCGCCGTGTTGATGTCGGTGGAGATCCTTTTGAACGCGGCCGCAATCGCCTTCGCGAGCGTGGCCGCTTACAAGGACCCGGTCTTCTTCTCGGGCCAGCTTTTTGCGCTTTTCATCATGGTGGTGGCGGCGGCGGAGCTCTCGATCGGCTTCGCCATCCTCCTAAACGTCTTCCGCCACACCGGCAGCGCGGCTACCGACGTGGTCGAGGAGATGCGGGGGTGAGGCGATGAACTACCTCTACGCGGACCTTTTCTACTGGATTCCCCTGCTCCCCTTTTTGGGGTTTTTGGTGGTGATCCTGCTCGGCCGGCTCTTCAAGGGGCGTTCGGCGGGCTACTTCACCACCGGGGTGATGGCGGCGGTGGCCTTCCTCGCCACCGGGCTGCTCCTCGAGGCCCTAAAAGCCGCCCCCCAGTGGGTGGTGGAGGGCGGGGAGGCGACGCTCGTGCGCCCGGCGCTCGAGGGCTTCCCCTTCACCTTCGACTGGAACTGGCTTTCGATCCAGGGGGAGCGGGGCATTCGCTTTGCCCTCTTCGCCGACCAGCTCGGTGCCGCGGTGCTCTTCATGGTGGCCTGGGCCTCGCTCTTCATCCACCTCTTCTCGATCGGCTACATGGACGGCGAGGAGCGCTACCCCACCTTCTTCGCCTACCTCCAGCTCTTCACCGCCGCCATGCTCACCTTCGTCGCCGCCGGGGACTTCTTCATCGCCCTATTGGCCTGGGAGGTCATGGGGCTGATGAGCTACCTCCTGATCGGCTTCTTCTTCAAGAAGAAGTCGGCCCAGCAGGCGATGAAGAAGGCCTTCATCACCACCAAGTTCGCCGACCTCGGCTTCATGGTGGGCCTTTTTTGGCTCTACAAGGAGACCGGGACCTTTAGCCTTGCGGAGATCGGCGTCGGGGCCGAGCACCTGGCCGCCGGGGTGGCGCTTTGGATCGGCCTCCTTTTCTTCCTCGCGGCGATGGGCAAAAGCGCCCAGTTCCCGCTCCACGTCTGGTTGCTCGACGCGATGGAGGGCCCGACCCCGGTGAGCGCCATGATCCACGCCGCCACCATGGTGGCCGCGGGCGTCTACCTCATGGCGCGGTTCTACCCGGTGCTCGAGGCCGGCCATGCCCTCCCCTACCTCGCCTGGATCGGCGCTTTTACCGCGCTCTTTGCCGCCGTGCTCGGGGCCGCCTTCGCCGACGTCAAGAAGATCCTGGCCTGGAGCACGGTGAGCCAGCTCGGCTACATGTTCTTAGGCCTCGGCGTCTTCGGCTGGGCGGCGGCGATGTTCCACCTTTTGGCCCACGCCTTCTTCAAGGCCCTTTTGTTCCTAGGCTCCGGCTCGATGATCCACGGCGCCAAGACCCAGGACATCTTCGAGATGAACCGGCTCGCCCGGTACATGCCGATCACCTACGGCACCTTTCTGATCGGGGCGGCGGCGCTCATGGGCCTTCCGCCGTTCGCGGGGTTTTGGTCGAAGGACCTGATCCTCCACGCCGCCCAGGAGCACGCCCCCTTCCTCTGGGCCCTCGGGCTTCTTGCTGCCTTCTTCACCGCCTTTTACACCACCCGCCTGATCGTGATCGCCTTCCATCACCCGAGCCTCGAGTCCCCCTGGAAGAAGGCGCCCTGGAACCGGGGCTGCCCGGCCTTGAACCTGGGCCCCGAGGACTGCCCGCCCGAC
>JALUED010000048.1 GCA_027053145.1 Thermaceae bacterium
GCGAGATCCTCGCCTACACCCTGCTCCGGCGGCTCCCCTACCAGCACGAGGAGTGCCCCTTCGCCCTGGGGGCGAAGAGCCTCCTCTACAAGGAAGCCCTCAACAAGCTCGAGACCGCCATGCCCGGCACCAAGCAGACCTTCCTCGAGCAATACCTGAAGAAGATCGAGCCGGTCTTGCAAAGGGTACTTTCCGCCGAGGAGGTCGAGCTCAAAGCTTGCGAGCGCTGCGGTTACCCCACGACCGGCGAGGTCTGCGCCTTCTGCCGGACCTGGGACCACGCCTACCGCTGGGCCAAGCGTAAGGGGCGGATCCCGGGAGAGGTGCGGTTCGAGGCCAAGCCCCGCCTGGCCTTCTACCCCGAGAAGAAGGAGGGCGGGGCCGCCCGCCCCGCCCCGGCCGAAGAGCCCGCCGGCTAGCGGCGGAGGGCGGGCTCGCGCCCGCGGGCGATCAGGTAAAGGTCGTAGACGGGATACCCGGAGCGCTTCGCCACCTCGGCGAGCTTGTCGTCGGGGGCAGCCTCGATTCCATACTTCTTAAACCGGGCGAGAACCTGCTCGACCTTGAGACGGCGGATCTTGGCGAGGTCGGCCACGGTATCGTCCTTCCAGACCCGGTAGGCCCAGACCCCGTTCAAGGTGGTGCGGAAGTCCCAGATCGTGCTCACCGGCGGCCAGTAGAGCACGGTGGCGACGACGAGGTAGGCGGAAAGGAACAAGGCCCAGAGGAACTCGCTCCGAAGCGCGACCGCCCGGGCCCGCTGGCGGATGTAGGCCACCAGGGGGCGCCAGTTCAGGACCACATGATAGATAACGGCAAAGATGAGCAGAAACCCTACGATCGTGTGCCACACCGCCCACTGCCTAAAAGCGATTCCCAAGGGGTTGACGTGAAGGCTGTGAGCAAAATGCCCCGGCGTATAGAGGAAGATCCCGGAAAGCACGTCAATGAACGCGGTCCAAAGGAGCAGGTCCGCGATGAAGACCCGCCAGTTGAAGCCCCTTCGGGCTTCGTTCCGATCTTTTGCGCGCTTTAATACCGCCACCCCAACCACCTCCTAGCGGGTCCGGGGCCGCCGCCCCCGAACGATCAGGTAAAGGTCGTAGGCGGTGTACTTGGAGTTCTTCGCAAGCTCCGCGAGGTTGCTATCGGGCTTCGCCTCAATACCGTACTTCTTAAGCCGTGCGAGCGCCTTTTCTACGGGGACGTGCCGGTTCTTCGCAAGGTCCGCCACGGTCATGCGGCTAAAGCCCCAGGCCACCCAGTACTCCCGCAGGGTGTACCGGTAGTCCCAGATCGGCCCGGAGGGCAGCCAGTTCGCGATCGAGGTCACCGAGAAGAAGAGCACGACCAAAAGGCTGGCCAAAAGCTCGCGCCGGTGGGCAAGCATCCCCTTTGCGCGGCCCACCAGGTAGCGCACGATGGGGCGCCAGTTGTAGACGATGTGCCCCACCGCCGCGATCAAGAAGACGAGGGCGAAAACGGTGTGAACGATCGCCCATTGGCGAAAGGTAAGCCCCAGGAAGTGGAAGTTGATCACGCTTGCGATGTAGCCCGGCGTATAGAGGTAGACTCCCGACACGATCTCCACGAGCGCCGCAATCGCAAGCAGGTTCACCGCGAAGGGGCGCCAACCGAACCGCCGTTTTGCCACCTGTACCGCCAAGCGCACTCACCCCCTTGCAAAAACCCGCCAAAGGCTGGGGGCATTATGCAAAGACGAAGCCGGGGTGCGTGCCCTAAGCGCATCGAGGATGCCGCAGGCGTACAGGCCAGGCGTACGAACGATTCGCAGGCCCCATCCGGAGGGGACGTAAAAAAACAAGCCCCGGGGACCCTCCCCCGGGGCCGCGTAGCCCAGGCCCCTACCGGAGCAGGCGAAGGAGCGCTTCCTTGATCTCCGCCTCGCTCATCGCCTCCAGCTTCATCCCCCGAAGCCGGGGCAAAACCTCGTAGACCTTATCCATGTGGCTAACGGCCACCTTCAGGGTGATCGTCTTCCCCGCTACCCGCACCCGGAGCTTCCGCAGGTTCGGGTACTGCCTACGCTTGGTGATGCCGGTGGTCTTCTTACCCACGCCGCCTTCGCGCTTGGCCTTACCGCGGCGGACGATCTTGTTGGCCACCACGGGCCTTTTTCCGCTGACCTCACAAACCCTGGACATGGTTCTCTCCCCTCGCGCCTGCGGCGCGTCTCAGCGCCCGATTATATAGGAGAAGCCCACCCCATGCTAGACTCGGTCCGTGGCCACCTTCCTGGTACCGGTGCTGATCGTTCTTGACCAGATCCTAAAGCTTTGGGCCGAGCGAAACCTGGACCCGGTCCCGGACCCCTTCCTACCCGGCCTCTACCTGACCTACGTCAAGAACACCGGCATCGCCTTCGGCCTTTTCCAGGGCAACAGCGCGCTCTTGGGCTGGACGAGCCTCCTGGTGGGGGCGCTCCTTTTGCTCTACCTCGGCTACGCCAAAAGCGCCGCCTGGACCCGGTTCGCCCTCTCTCTTGTGGCCGCTGGGGCGCTTGGGAACGCGATCGATCGCATCGGCCGGGGCTACGTGATCGACTACCTCGACCTCGGCCCCGGCCTTTGGCCCGTTTTCAACCTCGCCGACGCCCTGGTGGTGGCGGGCGTCTTTTTGCTCGTGCTCGAGGGCCTCTTCCGCCGCCGCGGGCGCTAGGCCACGTCGTAGGCCTCGGGCGGCCGCTCGAAGGCGAGCTCCACCTTCCTCGCCTCGCGGGGAAGCGGGATCACCCGGCTCCGCGTCACCCAGCGCTCCGGCAGATGCACCAGGTGCCCGCGGATGCGCGCCGTAGTGGGGGCGATGCGGGAACGGTAGACAAGCCGAACGCCCCAGACCTTCCGGCCGAAGCGGTTTTCAAACTCGCCCGGCCCTTCAAGCCGGAAGTCGGTGGCGTAGCCGGGGACGTAGACCCTCTTCGCGTAGCGGCGCTTTCGCCCCTCGTGTTCGTAGACGATCCAAAGTGTGCGGCCGGCGGGGTACTTCGCCTCGCTCGGGATGTACCGGCTTGCTCGCTCCTCCTCTTCCTCTAGCCGAGCCAGGTACGCCTCCAAGCCCTCCTCCACCGGGACCTCATCCAGCGTCCAGGCCTCGAAGAGGACCCGCCAGCCCTGGACCTCAGCGATCAGGTTCGCAAGCTTCACGGTGCGCCGCTCTTCGAGCTCGACCAACTCGTCGATGGCGGCAAGCTCCTCGCCGAAGTGCTCGCGGAAGCCGAGCGTCTTGGTGGTGGCGAGGAGCAGGTCCCCCGCCCGCTTGAGACGCCGGAGCTCCTCCTCGTCCTGGGCCACCACCATCGCCTTGCGGATGCGGCAGAAAGCGCGCCGGAGCTCCTCGAGCACCTCGGGGCTCAGCTCCAGGCTCACCGCGGTCTCGGCGGTCTCCCGGATGGCCTCCTCGGGAAGCTCGGCAAGCCGCTCCTCCAGGCTCTTATCCTCCCGCCCCCAGGGGTCGTAGACCTTGTCCCAGCCGCGGAAGCGGGCGACGTAGTTGGCGAGCCGCACGCTCACCCGGTTTTCCTCGCAGGCTACCTCCCGAAGCTCCTCCACCAGGGGCCCAAAGCGCTTTTTCCAAAACGGCGAGTAGGTGAGCGTGCAGAGGTAGTCGGAGCGCTTTTTCAAATCGGTGAGCTGGCCCTCGCTTTCGACCTCGAGCATCTCGTCGCGGATGATGCAGTTGATCCGCCGGATGTCCTCGGGACCCTCTACCCGGCCGTAGATCCTGCCCATACCGACTTCACCCCCTTTCTTTAGTTTGATCTTATCAAGAACATTAAGCTTCTAGCAATCCAGATGCGACCTTTGCGCACCGCCTTGCTTGGGGTAGGGTGGAGGCATGCAAAGGCTTGCGCTGCTCCTGATCCTGGCCTTCCCCGCGCTCGCCCAGGGCATCCCGCTCACCACCGCCGCGCGGGAAGGGCTCTTGGAACTCCTCATGGCCCCGGGCGGGGCCTACGCCAGCTACGCCCTCTACGCCAAAGCCCTTAGCACGCTGGGCCCCCTTGAGCCCTACCGGCACTTTCTGGACGGCGAGCGGGCCAAGGTGGAGGCGGTCAAAAAGGCCCTTGTCGCCTACGGCGTGAGCTTTCCCAAGCGAAACCCCTACCTGGGCACGGTGGCCCTCCCTAAGGATAAGGAAGCCCTCGCCCGCATGGCGCTCGCCCAGGAGGTGAAAAGCGTCTACCTAGAGCGAAGGCTTGCCCGCGTCTTCGCCAACTACGACGACCTTGGCCGGATGGTCCGGACCCTCGAGGCCGCTGACCAGCTCCAAGCGAAGCTCCTGCGCATGGCCATCGCCCAGGGTGGGGCACTCGGGCCCGACGCCATCCGGGGCATGGCCCCAAAGGCCAAGGACAAGGACGTCTGCGTCTTCGTCTTCGGCAAAGGGCTCTGCCGCTAGCGCTGGCACCGCGGGCAGTAGTGGGCGCTTCGGCCCTGGATTCGCACCCGCCGGATCGGGGCGCCGCAGATCGGACAGGGCTCGCCCTCGCGGCCGTAAACCCGAAGCTTTAGCTGGAAATACCCGATCCGCGCGTCCGGTCGGCGGTAGCTTTGGTCTTTCAGGGTCGAGCCGCCGGCCTGGATCGCCTCCTCGAGCACCTGCGGGATCGCCCTGTGCAGCCGCTCGGCCTCCGCCCGGCGAACGCGGTGGCCCCGCCGGG
>JALUED010000049.1 GCA_027053145.1 Thermaceae bacterium
GGGCTTCTTTAGCTTTACGTACAGTACTTACACACTGTACGTATCGGTAGTTTTACGTACTGTACGCTTTACAAATTGCCTCCTCTGGGCTAACCCTGGAACCATGAGGAGGTACACGTGGCAAGTAAAGCGGTAACGCTCCCGGTGCCAGACGTGGACCTGGCGCAAGCGCAAGAAGCGGTTTCCAAAGCGCTAAACAAGTTCGCTCGAATCGAGACCGCAACAATGGTGGCTGGCATCTTCGTAGAAGCCGTCATCGAAAAGGCCGCCTACCGCTCTTTGAGGTCGGTCTTCGGGCACTCGGGGCAAGGACTCACCGACAGCGAGCGTTTCGCCCGACAGTTTTTCCGGTTTGGCTTGGGGCTTCTGGGTGCTTACCTGTCGGTAAGCGGGAAGAAGCCTGAAGAGCGTGCTTTCGGCACCGGGCTCATGGCTGAGGCCGCCGTGAGCCTGCTCAAAGGTTTTGGCCTCGCCATCGTCTAAGGAGGAGGAAATGATCCAGGAAAAGGTTCCCGGCGTCCGTAAGGAGCTCATCACCAAGGCCACCCCGACCTTTCGGATCCTTGGCACCGGCGTGCCAGGCCGCAAGGTGGTCGTCGCCGAGTACACCGTTCCGGCGAACACCGCGGTCATGCTGCCCAACAAGACCCAGCTCGTTATGAAGCTGGCCGATGGGTCGGGCCGCGAGATCAGCCGCGATTCCTACGTCTACCTCTACAAGAAGATGAGCGGCTTTGACGGGGAGCAGTTCATCACCAAGATCCCCTACGCGGCCTACTTCGACCTCTCCGTCGGCGAGCAGCGGAACGAGCGCTATAAGGACGTCACCCAGGTCTTCTTCGCCGTGCACAAGGATTTCGTCATCTTCGGCCCCGACGACAGGCTTCAGATCTGGGTGGAGTCCGCCGACGAAGTGGACTTCACCAACGCCCAAACCCTCTTCGAGATCGAGGTCTTCACCAGGCAGGTCTAAGGAGGAGGACCCATGCCCATCCTTGGCAAGCGTCCGCAGGCCGCTCCAGCGGCACCGCCCGCGCCGGCGCTTCCCCGCTTCGCCCTGCAGCGGGCCCTGATCGACACCCGCGACTTTGAGGCCGGGGAGCCGTGGCGGGCCAACGCCGGCGTGGTGATCGCCCGCTTCCGCGTGCCCGAGGACGCCGCCTTTGTCCTTGGGCCGCGGTCGCGGATGGAAATCTACCTCCGTTCCAAGGCCACCCATGGGGGCTACGACAACAGCTCGGGTTCCAGCGACCACACCCTCACCGTCAGCACGCCCGGCATCGTCGAAAGCAAGATGAAAAAGCCCCCCTTCCCCACCGACCGGCACCCCGAGGTCATCGCCTGGGCAGACAAGGGTTCGGGCTTCGTCCCGGTGCCGGTGCAGGGGGTGGACTACAACGCCGGCACGGTCACGCTCTCGGTGCCGGCCGGCGAAAACTGGCGCGCGGTCGAAGTCTATTACCTGAGCGCCCAGGGCGAGTTCCGGTTCTACGTCGTCCGTGAAGGCGGCGGGATCAAGGACTGGATCCCCGTCCACAACAACAGCTTCGCCGCCGTCCACACCATGGACCAGAACTCCGCCGAGGAAGCCCTGGTCCTGGGCAACAAAGCGGCGCTCGTCGAGGGCTTTCAGCTCGCCCTGGAGGTCCGCACGCCTTACCCGGTGGAGTGGAACGACCGGGCGCGCCACTACGTGAAGATCAGCGCCTTGGCGCTTCGGGTTCCCGGCGCGGATAAGGACGACCTGCGTCGGACGGTGCACCTGCTCATGACGGGGGGATTGTGATGCCGGCCTACACCACTCAAGGCGGCTACGACTACGAATGGATGAACGCCGCCAGCCAGTTCAACGAGCTGCTTAAGGAGTTCATGCCCACCCTGGAAGAGCTCGGCGACATGTTCGGGCTCATGCCCAAGGAGAGCCCGCCCCAGCCTGAGCCGCAGACCATCCGGGTCGAGCCCAGGCCGTGGTACGAGGACCTCCCGCCCTGGGTCTGGGGGGTGGGCGCCGCGGTGGGGGCGGTGCTCCTCTTGAAGCTTCTTGAGGACTAAGGGGGCGTCGTGGAGATCCTCTCGGCGATCACCGGCGTCATCGGCGGCGCGCTGAACTACTTCAGCGTGGACCGTCAGGCCTCCGCCGCCGAGAGGATTGCCCACGAGCGGGCGGAAACGACCCGCTCGTGGTTCGACGCCCTGGTCAAGGGCTGGCTCAGCCAGGAACGCATCCACGAGATCCAAGCCTGGTTCGGGCGCGACGTCGCCTGGGAAGAGGGCGACGTCCAGCGCACCCGGATCTTCTACAACTACCAGGCCCTCGCCGCCGCCCGCGGCATGGCCATCAGCCTGGCTGGAGCCGCCCTGCTTGGGCTTGCCCTCTACCTTGCGGCGAAGGAGGAAGCATGAAGAGCTGGATGCTGATCGGGGCAGGGGCCGGAGCCGCGCTTCTTGGCTACGGCCTCCTTCGGGGCATACCCGAGATCAAGGTGCTGAAACCTCTCGGAGCGGCCCCCGAGGACCCCGGCGTACTGCCCCGCCACGATCCCAAGGTCATCCCTACCCACACCCAAAAGCCCGACGACGAGGAGCGCGCAAAGGCCAGCTACTGCCAGCTCCTCACCGCGTACCGGCAGGAGCTCCGGCTTTGGAAGACCAAGCGGGACAGCGCCAAGTCGCGGATGCGGGAACTTGAGCGCCTTGCCGAGGATACCTGCAAAGTTTACGCCCAATCCCCCAAATACGCCTATAAATGCAATGGATTTCCATTCTGCGGTTTGAACGAGTGGTACGTCGTCGAGCGAACGATCACCGATGCGGAAGCCAACCGTCTTTGCATCAACGCCGTAAAGGGCGGCGCCAGCTTGCCCCCTCGCCAATTAACCCCAAGGTCAAAGTTGCCCGCCGATGAGAGACGAAAGCTCGCCGACATGAATCGGGAAATAAGCGCCGCCTTCCAACAAGTGATGGAGCTGCGCCAACGCTGGAAAAAGGCTAAGGCTGACTTCGACCACGCAAGCGCGAAGGTCGCCGAGTTTGAAAAGAAGATCCGCGACCTTGAAGCCCAGGGGGTGTACTGCTAGTGCACGACTTCCTCCAACTTCTCGCAAACCTCGACATCGGCAAGGCGAGCTTTCTCGTGCTGACCCTGCTGGTGATCTGGCGCGAGCGGGAAGCGGTGAAGGCCCTGCGCGAGATCCAGCGGCACGTGGCCGAAACCAAGTACCTGATCGCCGACACCAAGAACCTGATCCGCAAGAACACGAGCGCGCTAGAGACCTTCGCCGGCGTACTCCGGCGAAAAGGCATCGAGCTTAGGAGAGAGGAGGTCCCAAGTGGCTAAGCTCATCAAACTTGCCCTCTTCGCGGCTGGCGCCTACGTGGTGGCGAGCTGGGCGATCGCCAAACGACCAAAACCCAAGGCTAAAGAGGCCCTTCCCCCGCCCAGCAAACCGCCCTCGCCTCCGACGCCACCCGCTTACCCCACCGATCCGTTCTATTGCTTCCTGCACCCGGACGATCCGCGCTGCGAGGGGCTTGGGATCTGATGACGCGCTACTTCTTGCCGGCCGCGCTTTTGCTCACGGGCTACCTGCTCTGGCGCTGGCATAACCAGCGCCCGGTGACCGAAGCCTACCGGCAAGCTGTTGCCGGGTTCGGAGGTGAATCGTGGACTTCCTTAAAGATCTGATCCCGCCTGGGAACCTTTGGCTCGTCTGGCTCGTGCAGGCCGCGCTCGCGGTCGGCGTGGTCATGCTCTTGGTCAACCTCCTTGCAGGGGTCGTGAGCGCGATCCCTGGAGTGGGCCCCGTGCTTGCGCAGATCCTGCGCAAGGTGGGCGGCCAGTACCAGAGATGGCTGACCGAGCACGTACCCAAGGCGGCGGAGCAGGCCGTGCTCGCCGTGGAAGAGCGCTACCGGCGGGCAGTGGACCTGCCGCCGGAAGAACGCGCGCGGAAGAAGCTGGAGGAAGCGCTAAAGCTCCTAAACGAGCTGGCCCCAGGGCTCAAACGGGACGTGGCGGTCAAGATGATCGAAGCAGCCCTGGCACGGATCCGCCCCCAGTACGAACAAAAAGCCGAGCTCACGCCCGAGCCGAGCGCGAAAGGAGGTAGGCATGCCCGCTAACGTCCAAGCACGAGGCTTCCGGCCTAAACGTGAGTTTAAACGGGGTTTTTGGTGGACGCTCGGCGCCGTCGCCGCCTACGCAGTGGTGGGCGGTGGGATCGCCCTCGCCCTGGCTTACCTCAAGAGGGAGGAGGCGGAGGGCGGGGTCAGTCCGCTCGGCGCTGTCGAAGCGAACCAACCGTGCGCCACCGGCGCCTGCGCCGGACTCTGGGCGAGGTGAACCGTGTTCGGCTTCGACATTAAAAGCATGCTCCGCGATCTTCTCGCCTCGCCGGAGGCGCGGAAGATTCTGGCCTGGCTCGACGCCAAGCTCAACCGGATTACCGACGCCCTCGCCGCCCTGGAAAGGATGCATGCCTACGAGCACGGCCTGCCGGTCAAGGACGTCCCGCCCCACGACCCCCGTCGGCTTCCTTACGTGCACCGCGCCGAGGGGGTCTCGGACCTCCGGCTCAACGTCGCGGCCGCCCTGGGCAAACCCGCCACGCGCGGCGAGATCATCAACTACGGGGACACCAGGGCCCTGCTGGTCTTTATCCGAAAGGGCGGCGCCGGCGAAGAACGGGTGGAGTACCTTCTGCCGAGCGGCACCACGATGAGCCCCTCGTGGTTCTACGATGCGCTTGAGATCAAAGAGGCCGGAGAAGGCCCGGTGAGCGTTCAAGTCCTGGCCCAGTAGGTGGGTAGGTGGTGGCATGGAATTCGAGCCCAGGGTAAGCCGAAGGGGCAGGGGCTATTTCGCCGAGCTAGCCCTCGCGCGGGGCCCCCGCGTCATGGCCGTCACCGGCGGGGGCACCTTGGAGGAGCTCTTCGGCTACGCCTGGCTCGCCCTGCTGGATCGCAAGGCATTGCGGCTCAGACTCTTTCAAGCCCAAGCCGGCGGCGCCCCCTGGGCCATCGGCGGGGACCCCTCGGCCGCCGAGTGGGTCGAGGTCCCGGTGCCTGACCTCGCCCATCCTGTGCGTGAGGTTAGGCGCCTTGCCCTTGCTTTTGATCAGGCCGCCCGGCACGTGGTGGCCTACGAGCACAAGGGCGAGGTTTGGGAGGGCGAGGTTTGGGTGCGACAGTGGGACCCGGTACGCGGCGCGTACGTGATGCGCGGGCCTTGGCCCGGGGTGGACCCGGTCCTGGTCATGGACGCGACCGTGGGCTACCACGTGCCCGACTCCGACGTGCTTCTCTTCCACCTCACCCCGGATCGGAAGAGCCTGGTCATGCGGGTCCAGCGGGAGCTCTACGCCAATGCTCACGTGGTCGAGACCTTCGCCGAGGAGGCGACGCTCGATCAAGGCGTCGTGCTGCCCTACCAGTTCGAGCTGCTGGGGTCGTTCGCAAGCGACCCCGATGACACCGGGCTGGTGCTGCGCTCGGACCTCTATCCCGTCCGTGCACGCGACATTTTGGGTGCGATTGAGCTCTACGCTCCGGGTTCGGGGGATTACCGGCCGGCCGTGGTGGCAAGGCGCCTGGGCGGGGACGCCCTAAGCCCCCAAATGCAAGCCCCACTTGCAGGTAACTACGTGGCGGTGATCCTCACCCGCGATTTAGGCGCCGAATCCCTGGGCAGGCTTACACTCTCCGCCCCAGGCTCGGGAGATTGGCGGGCCGTGCCCGCGCTCCGCGATCTGGGCACCGAGGGGGTCGCCAACCCCCAATTGGCCGCGCCCGCTTCCGGAAGGTACGTGCTGGTCCTCGTCGTGGTGGACCTCACCCAGCCGCCTTACGACTCCGATGCCATCGGAGCCGCCCTTACAGCACCTACGGAGGGTAGCTATGCGACAGCTTAACCGCCGAATCATCCTTCCGCGCATCGTTCTCCGCGACCGCCGAGCGCCGCCCCCTAAGCTCGGCGTGCAGGTCCGCCCCCACCATTTGCGGTACGAAGTAGGCCGCTACCGCGAGTACTTCAGGTCCGGCCCCGGAGGCCTTGGGAGGGGACGGACATGGGTGCCCACACAGGTCGTCGAGCAGCATAACTTGGTGCTGGACAACACGTTCGACTACCTGATGCCGAACTACGGCCTGCTGAACCTAGCCGAGTACGCCGCAGTCGGCACCGGATCCGGAGCCCCCAGCGCAACGGACACGTACCTGGCAAACGAGCTGGCCCGAACCAATCAACGCCCACCCGACGCAAGCGATGCTATCACCCGCGAAGCGGATGGGCTTTATACCCTGCAAGTTGCGCGGGAGTTTGACGAATCGCAGGTCGGGGGGCAAAACCTCACGGAATGGGGGTTCTCACCGACCCCATCCGAGACGCTTATGTGCCGCGAACTTTTCCGCGACGGAAGCGGCAACCCCATTGCGCTGAGCATCGCCCCGGACCAAAAGCTCAGGCTCATCTATAGCTACCAGGTTCAACTGGGGCCCGTGACGCCGGTGGATGCCACCTTCACGGCTGGCCCTATAAGTGCATCGGGGAAGTACGTACTAACGAACGGTGCCTCGCCCGACGACAACGAAGATTTGTGGCTCGCAGATCAAACCCTGTACGGCACCTACGTATCCATCGCCCCCATCGTTGACGATCGCTACCCCCCTAGCTACGGAACGAACGGCTATCCCGGCCACGTGGGGTACACGTTAGGACTTGAGAACTATGCGGGAGACCGCAAGAGGCGGACCCAGGACACCACGTTCGATACCGGCGATGCAAACGTCACATGGTTCGGCATTGCTATCGCAACCGGAGACATTGCCGGCCTGATCTTTGTTTTCGACCCCTCAACAGCGTTCACCAAAGACGACCTTCACAGGCTCACTATTTTCGGCTGGGACCTGATCACCTGGTGAAGGGCCATGATTGTAGGCCTGGCTCCGCGAACCCGGGTTAACCCAACCCCTAGCCCCGTGCCCAACGCGGTGGCGCGCATCTGCCCAGCCGCCCGCAAAAGCCGCGCCCACCTGGGCGAGCTTGCGCATGCCGAGGGTACCCGCCTCAGCTACGTCGATATCCAGGCCTTTGCTTGGTGGTACGGAGGGGGCTGGCTCACCCTAAACCGCGGAAAGAAGGGGCTCCGGCGTATTCACCGGGGTGCCGAGGACGTGACCCGGGTCCGGCGGTGAGCTCTAGGTGTCAATAAGGTGTCAAAAGCTTTTCCGCCCCCACTTTCGGGGGCGGAAGCTTCGCGTCCTGCTTTGGAGCCGGCGGCCGGATTCGAACCGGCGGCCTACCGCTTACGAGGCGGTTGCTCTACCGCTGAGCTACGCCGGCCCAAGGCCTCCTCAAGTATAGGAGGCTTTTTGCCCTTTGGCAAAAAATGGTGGGCCCTGCAGGACTCGAACCTGCAACCAACCGGTTATGAGCCGGCTGCTCTAACCATTGAGCTAAGGGCCCAGGCCCCGACTCTAGTTTACCCGGCGGAGGCGAACATACGGTCGAGGAGCGCGCGGGCCTCGTCTTCGGCGATCCGGCTCGCGAAATAGACCCGCTCGCCGGAGGCCCAGGTCTGGGCGGCGTGGACGACCTCGAGCGCCCCGCCCCGCGCACGCACGAGCGGAAGGAGCTCCGGGGGCAAACCCAGCTCCCCCACCGTCCCCCCGGCAAAGCCCTCGGGAAGAACGTACTCGAAAACCCGTGCCCCTCCGCGGGCCAGGGCGTGGTCCCAATCCTCAACGTCCACGGGCTGACCAAAAGCAAGCTCGGCCCCCAGGCGGCGAAGGAGCTCCTCGCCCGCACCGCCGGCCTCGAGGGCCGGGTAGACCCGAGGGATGCCAAAGACCTCCCGGCCGAGCTGCGCGACCAACAGGTTGACCTCGGGGTTTGGGGTCACCGCAAGCAGGGTGCCGGCCTCGTCGGCCCCGGTGGCCTCGAGGGCGTCTTCCTCCAGGGCGTTCCCGCGCACCACGGGAAGCCGTTCGCGCTCGGCCTCCCGCACCTTATGCGGGTTGCGGTCAAGGAGCACCGCCGTTCGCCCCGCCTCCGCGAGCAACCGTGCCACGGTGCGCCCAAGCCCCCCTGCCCCCACCACCAAAAGCAGCTTGCCCGCGCTCGAGGCCAGCCCCAGGATTCGGGCCAGGGGCGGCGCGATCAAGCTGGCCGCCACCACGCTCACGAAGATGGTGAGGAAGACCAGGGCCAAAAGCCGCGGCCCCTCGTCCCCGAGGGAGAGCGCAAAAAGCGAGGCCACGCTGGCGGCAACGATGCCGCGGGGGGCGAGGGCGGCGACAAAGACCCGCTCCCTGAACCCAAGCTCGGAGCCCGAAAGGGCAAGGGCGACCGCGAGCGGCCGCACCAAAAGGAGCAAAAAAAAGCGCAACCGCAAGCCCGGGGACGAGGGCCTTATACACCGTGGAAAGCGGAAGGTCGGCGGCGAGCAACACGAAAAGCAGGCTGAGCGCAAGCAGGGTGAGCTGCTCCTTAAAACGCCGCAGGCGGTGCTCTTCGGGGATGGCGCCGCGCTGAACCACCAGGCCGAGCACCACCGCCGCCATGATCCCCGCCTCTTCCAACGCCGCTTCGGCAAGGCCATAGGTGACCAAGACCCCGGCAAGCGCGGTGAGGTTTTTGAGCTCAACCCCAACCCAACGGGGCTGCTTCAAAAGCCAGGTGAGGCCGAACCCCAAAACCCCGCCAAAAAGCCCGCCGACGCCGAGCCGCGCCAGGTAGCCAAGCACCGCCTCCCCAAGCGCCGCGCCCCCGGCGTCGCGGAAACCCAGCACCGCCTCGAAAACCGCCACCGCCAGGATCGCCCCCACCGGGTCAATGAGGATGGCTTCCCCTTCGAGGACCGCCCGAAGCCGCCTGGGCACCGCCACCCGCTTAAGGAGGGGTTGGACCACGGTGGGACCGGTGACCACGACCAGCGCGCCGAAAACCACCGCCGCCCCGGGCGAAAGGCCGCCAAGGTAGCGACCGGCAAAGCTGGCCCCAAGCCAGGTGACCGCCGCGCCCAGGGTGACGAGCCGGCGCACCTCGTAAAGCGCCCGCCGCAGGTCCTCAAGCCGAAGCGCAAGCGCACCCTCAAAAAGGATGATGGCCACCGCGAGCTTGACAAGGAGGCCAAGCCCCGCGCCAAAGGCCTCGGGGTGGAGCAGACCAAGCCCATCCGGGCCCGAGGCCATGCCGAAAAGTAGCAGGAGCACCAGCGCCGGAAGGCGAAAGCGGTGGGCGAGAAGCTGGGCAAAAACCCCAAGCCCCACCGCTAGGCTCGCGGTTAAAAGGGCGTCGCCGGTGTGCACCGCTTAGCGCTCGGCTTCCCCCAGCGCGGCCCGAAGGCGCTCGGCCGCCGCCTCGATCTTCTGGCCGAGCTCGCCGTGCTGGAGCTTCAGCGTCTCAAGCCGGGTCTCCAGCCGCTCGACCTCCTCCCGAAGGGCCGCCCGAACCGCCTCGCCGCTTTCGGCGATCGCCTGCTTGAGCTCGTCAAGCCGCGCGGAAAGCGCCTCAGAGCGCGCCTCAAGCTCCTTCTCGTGCTGGGTATGGGCCTCTTCCAACCGGGCGAACGCGCCCTCGAGGTACCGCTTGAGCTCAACGAAGCGGGAAGCCTCCGCGTGCTCCAGCTGCTTGCGCACCTGGTAGAGCTCGCGGGCGTAGCGGCGCACCTCGAGCAACGCCGAAGCCTCGACCCCAAGCGAAAAGAGCACGTAAAGCAGGGTGAGAAAAAGCACCACGCCGAGCATCACCAGGCCCAAGGGCGCCTCCGCCCGGGTAAAGAGCAGGTTGAGCCGGGTGGGCGCGGTGAAGGCCTGCCAGTTCAGCCCGGCAAAGAGCAGGAGCAGACCGAGCACGAGGGCAACCGTTAGGGTGCGAACGTTCATACCCCCTCCTCCGCTAACGCGGCGATTATACCGGCTCCAAAACGAGCCGGGTGCCCACCTCGCCTCGAAGGACACCGGCTAGCACCCCCGGGGCCCCCCGGGCAATGGCGGCCCAGGGGGCCCCCGCCTCAAGCGCGAGGAACGCCGCCGTCACCTTGGGCACCATCCCCCCCGCGATCGTGCCCTGCTCGATGAGGGCCTCGGCCTCGTGGCGGGCGAGCACCGGGTAGCGGCTTTCCGGGTCTTCAGGGTCGGCGAGGACGCCGGGGACATCGGTAAAGAAGACCACCGGCCAGCCGAGCGCCCCCGCCACCGCCGCCGCCGCCCGGTCGGCGTTGACGTTGAGCGCCCCTTCGTCGTCCACCGCGATGGGGGTGACCACCGGGGTGTAGCCGGCGGCAAGCAAATCCCGGAGCAGGCCGACCTCCACCCGCTCGATCCGGCCCACCCGGCCGAGCCGCGCCTCGGCCCGGGCCCGGAGGAAGCCCGCGTCCCGGCCCGAGACCGCCACCGCCGGCCGGCCCCTTTTCGAAAGGACGTGGGCAAGCCGCTTGCCCAGCCGGGTCAGGACCATCTCCACCGCCTCAAGCTGCTCCGGCGGGGTCACCCGCTCCCCGGCCACGAACCGGGTGGCAAACCCCAGCCGCTCAAGGTGCGCGCCGATCTGGGGCCCGCCGCCGTGAACGAGGACCACCGAGCCCGGGTGCCCCGCCACCTCGTCGAGGATCGGTTCGGCCCCGCCGAGCGAGCCCCCCAGCTTGACAACTAGCGCATCCGACGCCATCGCCGTTTAGCATAGAACCATGCGCGTAGCCGAGCTGATGACGCCTGAGCCCCTAACGGTGGGGCCAAAGGAGCCCATCGCCCACGCCGCCCGCAAGATGCTGGAAAACCGCTTCGGCGGGCTCCCGGTCACCGACGCCGAGGGCAAGCTCCTTGGGGTGATCGAGGTGGACGACCTCCTCCCCCACCCCGAGCTCATCCCCCACTCCGACGTGGAAGCCCTAAAGCTCTTCGAAGACTGGATTGATCCTGGGGACTACGCCGAGGTCTTCCGCCGCTACGAAAAGACCCCGGTCGAGGCGGCAATGCGCACGAAGGTCCCCACCCTGCGCCCCGAGGAGGGGCTTTGGCGCGCGCTCAAGACCCTGATCGAAAACGACTTCCGACGGGTCCCGGTGGTGGACGAGGAGCACCGGGTGGTGGGCATCCTCACCCGGAGCGACTTCCTAAGGCTCTTTCTCGAGGAGGGACGCTGATGGAACACGCCGCGCCCACCGTCGCCCAACTCCTTTTCGAACTTTTTGTCCTGGTCCTTGCGGTCCAGTTCATGGGCTGGCTTTTCCGTCGTTTTGGGCAACCGGCGGTGATCGGCGAGCTGGTCGCCGGCGTGATCATCGGCCCCTCGATCCTCGGCCTCGTGCACGAGGGGCACACCCTCGAGTTCATCGCCGAGGTCGGCGCGGTCTTCCTGCTCTTTATGGTGGGGCTCGAGACCCGGCTCAAGGACGTGCTGGCGGTGGGCAAAGAGGCCTTCTTGGTGGCCTTCGTGGGCGTCATCTTTCCTTTTATCGGCGGCTATTATTACTCGGTCCTCTCGGGGCACAACACGGTGGCCTCGCTCTTTTTCGGCGCCGCCCTGGTGGCCACCAGCGTCGGCATCACCGCCCGGGTGCTGCAGGAGCTCGGGGTGCTCTCCCGGCCTTACAGCCGGATTATCCTCGGCGCCGCGGTGATCGACGACATCCTCGGCCTGATCGTCCTCGCCATCGTCTCCGGCATCGCCCAGACCGGCACCGTGGAGACCGCGGTGGTGATCCGGCTCATCGTGATCTCGGCGATCTTCGTGGGGCTTGCGATGGCGGCGGTGCCGCTCGTGCGGCGGGTGCCGTTCGACCGGCTCCCCTTCCAATCCCCTTACGGCGCCGCCGTGGTCTTTGCCCTCGGCATGGCGGCGCTCGCCAAGGGCATCGGCCTCGCCCCGATCGTCGGCGCCTTCCTCGCCGGCATGATCATGGCCGAAGTGGCCGAGGAACAAGGGCTCGGCGAACCGGTGCACGCGCTTGAAGGCTTCCTGGCCCCGATCTTCTTTGCCTACATGGGGATCCTCCTCGACCTGAAGGCGCTTGGTAGCAGCGAGGTCATCGTCGCCGGCCTGATCGTCGGCCTGATCGCCATCCTTGGCAAGCTCGTCACTTTTGTCCCCGCCCTCACGCAAGGCTTCCGAAACGCGATGGTGGTCGGGGTGGGCATGATCCCCCGGGGCGAGGTCGGCCTGATCGTCGCGGCCCTCGGCCTTTCCAACCGGGCGATCGACGAGGCGCAGTTCGCGGTGGTGATCTTTATGGTGGTGCTCACCACCCTGCTTGCGCCGCTGCTTTTGAAGCCGCTCATCCTCTGGGCTGAGGGCGGGCGGCTCCCCACGGAAGAGGCCTGATGCCGAGGCTTCTCGGGCTTTGGCTGATCTTTGGGCTTGCGCTCGCCTGGGAATACCGGGTAAAGCCAGGGGACACGCTCTTTTCCCTGGCCCGCCGCTACGGCACCACGGTGGAGGCGATCCAGCGGGCAAACGGCCTTCAAGGGGACCTCATCCGGGTCGGCCAGGTGCTCACGATCCCCGGCCCCGACTTTGAAGCCCTGGTGCGCCCCTACCTTGGCGCACCTTACCGCTTTGGCGGCACCGGCGAGGGAGGGTTCGACTGCTCGGGGCTGGTTTTCCGGGTCTACCAAAGGCTTGGGGTCCGGCTTCCCCGCACCGCTCGGGCCATGTACGAAAGCCTTCCACCGACTGAGGCTCCGGCCCCCGGCGACCTCGTCTTCTTTAGCTTTTCCGGAAAAGCCGTGGACCACGTGGGGATCTACCTGGGGAACGGCCGCTTCGTCCACGCCTCCAACCGGGGGGTGGTGATTGAGCGGTTGGACCTCCCCTGGTACCGGCGGGCGTTTCGCGGCACCCGCCGGGTGCCCCTAGGCTATGATGGAGCAAATGAGCGAGCCCAAGATCACTCCGCTCGCGCGGCGCCTCGCTGAGGAGAACGGGATTGACTGGCGAAAGCTCCAGGGCACGGGTCCCGAGGGCGAGATTACCGAGCGCGATATCCTGAACTTCCTCGCCAAGGTGATGGCCGGGGAGGTGACCCTCGAGGGCCCCCCACCTGGCGAGCCCCCGCCCCCCAAAGGCGAAGCCGACCTGGAAGCGGCCCGCGCAGTCCTCGAAAAGGAAGGCATTCCCCTTGAGAGCCTGATCCCGGGCAAGCAAGACGAGCAGTCCACCCTGGAACTCACCTCCGAGCTTGAGATTGACCTCGACTGGACCGTGGAGACCGCCGAAACCCCGATCCTCGAGGAGCCGCCACCCGAGCCGATACGGGATTCCTTAAAGCCAGGGGCCGAGGAGGCCGAACCCGAGGCGGTCCTGCTCAGCGAGTCCGAGCCGAAGGAGGAGGTCACCGCCGAACTTCCCGTTTCGCCCCTTGAGGCGCCCGAGCCTCCCGTCCCGCAAGCGGAGGAGCCCCCAAGCCTGGGCGAGGAGGCCGAACCGGAGCCGGAACCGGTGGTGGCCAAGGCGCCGGCGGAGCCTTCACCTTCGGAAGTCCGGCTCCATTTCCGCTTGGTTCCCTTAAGTGCGCTTGACGCGCTCACCGCGGACTTCAGCGAGGAGCTGGGGCGCCGGCTGCCCCGCGCGGCCTTCCTTTTCCTCGCCGCGCGGCGGGCGCTCGCCGACCTCGAGGTCCCCTTGCGGCCGCTGAAAGGGCGCTACCGGGTTCCCGAGCGCGAGAACTTCATCGGCTTCGTCGCCGCTTGGGAGGAAGCCGGCGAAGAGGGCGAGGGGCTCATGGTGGAGGAAGCCGAGCCCCCCATTGAGGCGCGCCCCCCAGCTCTCTTGCTCGCCACGGAGGGGATGCCCGAGGGGACGGGGCTTTTGATCCTGGCCGGGGAGCTGCCCACGCGGGAGGCGAAGTTCCTCGAGCGGGTGGCCTACTACCTGGAAAAGCCGATCCGCCTCCTCCTCTTCGGCTAAGCGCGATCGCGGGCTAGTCGCCGATCCAGACGAAGCCGACCGGAGGTTCGGACTTCCAGTCGAAAGAGCTGTCGCCCCGGTCGGTCGTCACCGTCCAGTTCCAGCCCGCCTTGAGCTCGAGCTTCCAGGTGAAATGGCAACCTGAGGTCTGTACGCGGACGGCTCTGTCCACGTAGACGAGCACCGCTGCCCGATCGCGGTTCTTCGGGTCTACGTAGGCGATGCTCCCGCTCGGGCTCGTGATGGGCCCGACCATGTTCCAGCCCACCCCTTCGGGGTCTACCGTCAAACGGCAGTCGCCCGTCTCATTGGAATGCATCGGATTCAAAGCGCCTGGAAACTGCTCCTCCAGGTCATAGAGGGAAAGGGTAAAGCTCCCGTCTCCCTCAATCCGTCCCTTTCCGAACACGTATTCCCCCTCGGGGTCGTAGGCGAAGAGGTCGCCGGCGGTCCCGGCGTAGTCCTGCACCTTGCCCTTCAAGGTGGGGTACGGCCCCAGGCTGGTGCCCGGGAGCCCCATTCCCCCACAACCCGCCAAAAGCCACCCCAGGCCCAAAAGGACCACAGCAAAAACCGCTTTCCGCATAGGACCCCCACCCCTAAGGGTGGATGCACCGGCTGCCCCTGCCAAGAGGCCTTCGTCCCTACCGCTTCCTGCGCTTACGCTTCCGCCCTCCGCCCACCGGTTCGGCCACCCGAATGCCCTTGAGCCGGGCCTCGAGCGCCCGGATCCGGTCGCGGAGCTCGGCCGCCCGCTCGAAGTCGAGGGCCTCGCTCGCCTCCCACATCTCCAGCGAAAGCGCCGCGATCTCGGCCTTGATCGCCTCGGGATCCTCGGGGACCTCAGCGGCGAGGACCTCTTCGGCGTAGTCCTCGGGCTTGACCAGCGGCCGGACCGACTTCTCCACCGTCCTCGGGGTGATCCCGTGCTCTTTGTTATAGGCCTCCTGGATCGCCCGGCGGCGGTTCGTCTCCTCGATCGCCTTTTGCATGGCCTCGCTCACCTGGTCGGCGTAGAGGTAGACCTCGCCGTGGACGTTGCGGGCCGCCCGGCCGATGGTCTGGATCAGCGCCCGCTCGCTCCGGAGGAAGCCGGTTTTGTCGGCCTCGAGGATCGCGACCAGGCTCACCTCCGGCAGGTCGAGCCCCTCCCTAAGGAGGTTGATCCCCACCAGCACGTCAAAGTGCCCAAGGCGCAGGTCGCGGATCAGGGCCTGGCGCTCGAAGGCGTCGAGCTCGTGGTGTAGGTAGCGGGCGCGGATACCGTGGGCGAGGAGGTAGTCGGTGAGGTCCTCGGCCATCTTCTTGGTGAGGACGGTAACGAGCACCCGCTCCCCCCGCGCGGCCCGCTCCCGGATCGCCTCCATGAGGTCGTCGATCTGCCCCTCGGTGGGCTTGACCGTGACCTTGGGGTCGAGGAGGCCGGTGGGCCGGATGATCTGTTCGACGACCCGGTCGGACACCTTTAGTTCAAAGGGCCCCGGCGTCGCCGAGACGAAGACGATCTGGCCGGTCTTCTCCAAGAACTCCTCGAATTTTAGGGGCCGGTTGTCGAGCGCCGAGGGCAGGCGGAAGCCGTACTCGACCAGGGTCTCCTTGCGCGAGCGGTCGCCGGCGTACATCCCCTGGAGC
>JALUED010000050.1 GCA_027053145.1 Thermaceae bacterium
GTGTAGACCTCGACGCGGCAGGGCTTCATTCCCATTCGATGGTGCCCGGCGGTTTGCTGGTCAGGTCGTAGACCACCCGGCCGATCTCGGGCACCTTGCGGGGGATCGTCCGGGCGACCTCGTCGAGGAAGTCGTGGGGCAAGCGGGCCCAGTCGGCGGTCATGCCGTCCACGCTGGTCACCGCCCGGAGGACCAGGGTGTAGCCGTAGCGCCGCTCGTCGCCGGCGACACCCACGCTCCGGACCGGCAGAAGCACGGTGAGCGCCTGCCACACCTCGGGGTAAAGGCCCCACTCCTTCAAAAGGCCAAGGAAAAGATCGTCGGCGCGGCGAAGGATATCGAGCTTTTCCCGGTCCACCGGCCCCAGCACCCGGATCGCGAGGCCGGGTCCCGGGAAGGGGTGGCGAAGCCGGATCGTCTCAGGCAAGCCGAGCAGGATCGCGAGCTCGCGGACCTCGTCCTTGAAGAGGTAGCGGAAGGGCTCTAAGAGCTCGAAGCCAAGCTCCTCGGGGAGCCCGCCCACGTTGTGGTGGCTTTTGATCTTGGCGGCGCCGAAGCCCCCGGCGCTCTCGATGACATCGGGGTAGAGCGTGCCCTGGGCTAGAAAGCGAAAAGGGCCAGCTTCCTGAGCCACCTCCTTGAAGACCTCGACGAAGGTGTGGCCGATGATCCGGCGCTTTTCCTCGGGGTCGGAAACGCCGGAGAGGGCGTAAAGAAACCGCTCGGAGGCGTCCACCACCCGGAGGTTTACGCCGAGCGGCCGGAGAGCCCGCTCCACCTCGGCCCGCTCGCCCAGCCGCAAAAGCCCGTGGTCCACAAAGACCGCGAGGTGGTCCACCCCTGCCCGGGCGAGGAGAAGGGCGAGGGTAGAAGAGTCCACGCCGCCCGAGACCGCGAGCAAAACCCGGTCCTTCCCGACCCGCTCGCGGACCTCCTCGACCATCGCATCGAGCACCTGGCCCGGGGTCCACCCCCGGCGGACGCCGGCGTGCTCGAGGAAGTTTTCCAAAATCTCCATCCCCTTGGGGGTATGGCTGACCTCGGGGTGAAACTGCACCCCAAAGAACCGGCCGGCCGCGTCCTGGATGGCGGCCACGGGGTTTTCCTCGGTCTCGGCGACCACCCGCCACCCCTCGGGCAGCCGGGTAACGGCGTCGGCATGGCTCATCCAGACCTGCACCTCGCCGGACAGCCCCTTGAAAAGGGGGCCCTCGTAGCGGGTCAGGATCGCCTTGCCGTACTCCGCCCGCCCCCGGCGCTCCACCACCCCGCCGAAGAAGTGGGCGAGGTACTGCATGCCGTAGCAGATCCCAAGCACCGGCACCCGCCCCGCAAGCACCGCCGGGTCGGGGCGCGGCGCCCCTTCCGCGAAGACCGAGGAAGGCCCGCCGGAGAGCACGATCGCCTCGGGCTCCTCCCGCTCGATCTCGGCCCAGGAAGCGGTCCCTGGGAGGATTACCGAGTAGGCCCGAAGCTCGCGAATGCGGCGGGCGATCAGCCGGGTGTACTGGGAGCCGAAATCCAGGACGACGACCGCCATACCGGGAGTCTACCGGCCGGAAAGCCGAACCGTCACCCGACCGCCGAGGACGGGGACCTCGAGGGCAAACGTCTTGGGACGGTACCCGGGGCTTTGCACCTCGAAGGTGTAAATGCCCTCGCGGTCAAAGCGCAGCTTCCCAGGAATCGAAAAGCGCGCCCCCCGGCGTAGCGCCGAACCCTCGGGGGCGGAAAGCAAAAGGAGCTCCGCCTTAGCCCCCTCGGGCTCGACCGCAAAGGCCACCTCCTGCGCGTACCCCGGCGGCCGCCGCACCCACCAGAGCACGCCCAAAAGAACCAGCGAAACGAAAAGCAGAAAAAGCATCGCTCCCCGAATCCACGCCCTGCGGCTCACCTTGGGCCCTTCCGGAGCAAGCACCTCAAAAGCCGGTTCATCGGGCTCTTCGCTGATGCGCACCACCTCGGTGGTCCCCCCACCCGAGGGCGAGGGATCCAGCTCCTTTGGGGCCGGGGAGGGCTTCGCGTCTTCCGCGGGGGTGGCCTTCACCCCTTTTACCCGAACGGTAGGGGGAGGCTCGGCTTCGGACAGGGGCAAAGCCTCGGGGTCCTTTGCCTCCCGATCAGGCCCCTCCAAAAGCCTGAGCACCTCGACGTAGCTGCGCCGGCCATCTGCGAGCGACTCCAAAGCCTCGGTGTAGGGCCAGCCGAGCCACGCGTCCCCCGCAAGCTCCCGAAGCGCAGCCACCAGGCGCACCGCGTCGGGTTCGGGATCGGGCCAGGGTACGCCGACGCCGCTGATCCAGATGGCGTCGCCGCGTACCCAGAGGTCGCTGAGGGCAAGCTTCCCGTGCCTCAGGCCCCGCGACTCCAGCTCGGCAAAGGCACTAAGCAGGCGGCGGCTCCAAGCAAGGAGGCGGTCGGTGCTCACCCGGCCTTGGTAGCCGCGGGCGCTCGCCACCCCAAAGGGGAGCTCAATGAGCCAGGCATCGCCCACCGGAAGCTCGTAGGGGAGAACGGCGGGAAGGTCAAGCTTTGGCGGCATCCCTTGGAGCGGACGGAAGAAGAGCAACGCCCCGCCGGTAATGGGGTCGAGGCCCTCGAGGACCTCGATCGGGCCTTCCTGGCGAAGTTTTCCCCTAATGAGATAGGCCCCAAGGTGTTGCACGGGGCCATTATAGTCGCGATAGCCGCCGCCGCATTGACAGCCGTTTTCCGAGCACGGGTATAATCCGACCACGAGGGCAGGGAGGCCAAAGCGCGCCCCCGACGGTTTTTCCGAGAGGAGCGGGTATGGAGTACAAGGTGACCCTCACCACCGAAGAGATTATCCGGGGGCTCAAACACTACCGCCGGATCGCCAAACAGGACATCCTCAGGGCCCCGGAAACCCCAAACCCCGAGGTCTTCAAGCGGCACGCCGAGGCGCGGCGCGAGGTCTACGCCAAGCTTGCCGAGGTTGCCGAGAAGGAGGGGCCGGACGCGGCGGTGGCCTACGCGCTTGAGCTCTACCGCTCCCTTCCCTTTGTCACCGGCACCGCCGAGGACGCCTACCCCGAGATCAAGGGCAAGGAAAACGCGCTGGAGAACTTCTTCCTCATGATCGGCCTTGACCCCAAGCTCCGCCGCGAGGCCCGGAAGGCCCGCCAGCCCATCGAATGACCCCGCTCGACGAGCTCAAAGCCAAGGCGAGCGTCTGCCGCGCGTGCCGGCTTGCCGAGGGGCGCACGCAGGTGGTCTTCAGCCGGGGCAACCCCGAGGCCCGGCTCATGTTCGTGGGCGAGGCGCCGGGTGCCGACGAGGACCGGCAGGGCCTCCCCTTCGTGGGCAAGGCGGGCCAGCTTTTAAACCGGATCCTCGAGGCCGCCGGCATTGACCCGAGCGACGTCTACATCACCAACGTGGTCAAGTGCCGCCCGCCGGAAAACCGCACCCCGCTCCCCGACGAGGTCAAGATCTGCACCCAGCTTTGGCTTCTGCCCGAGATCGAGATCGTCCGCCCCCTGATCATCGTGCCGCTGGGCTCGGTAGCCACGCAGTTTTTCTTAGGGCAGAAGGTCTCGATCACCAAGGTGCGGGGAAAGTGGTTTGAGTGGAACGGGATCAAGGTCTTCCCCATGTTCCACCCGGCCTACCTTTTGAGAAACCCATCCCGGGCCCCGGGAAGCCCCAAGGCCCTGACCTGGAGGGACATCCAGGAGGTCAAGCGGGCGCTCGACGAGCTCGGGGAGAAGCAAAGGCCCAAGGTCAAGGCCGCCCGCCAAGACCCGCTCTTCTAAATGCGTAGGTTCCGGATCCCCGTCCTCTTGCTCGCGGTCCTGCTCCTCTTCTACGCCCTCGTCCAAAACCGCACCGGCTACGCCCTCCTGCCCAACGCGGCCGCCCTTTTTGGGGTCATCCTCGCTCTCTTCGTGCTTCGGGCTAGTGGCGGAAGTGGCGGAGGCCGGTGAAGACCATGGCGATCCCCGCCTCGTTCGCCGCCTGGATCGAGTCCGCGTCGCGCTTGGAGCCGCCGGGCTGGGCGATCGCCGCAACGCCGTAGCGGGCGGCGAGCCGCACCACGTCGTCGAAGGGAAAAAAGCCGTCGGAGGCGAGCACCGCGCCCCGCGCCGCCTCCCCCGCCCGTTCCAGGGCGATGCGGGCGGCGTCCACCCGGCTCGTTTGGCCCTGGCCGATCCCGAGCGTGCGCTCCCCGTTGGCTACCACGATCGCGTTGGAACGGGCATGCTTGGCCACGGCCATGGCGAAGCGAAGGGCTCGGAGCTCCGCCTCGCTGGGGGCGCGCTCGGTGACCACCCGGGCTTCTTGGAAAACCTCCCCGTCCCCCGCCTGCAGAAGGAAGCCGCCGGCGAGGTGGCGGAACTCAAGCCCCGGCCGGTAGGGCACGGGGACCTCGATCAGCCGGAGGTTCTTTTTCCGTGCGAAACGTTCCCGCGCCCCCTCGGTGAAGCCGGGGGCGAGGACGATTTCCAGGAACAGGTTCCCGATCGCCTCCGCCGCCCGCTCGTCCACCACCCGGTTGAAGGCCACGATCCCACCGAAGATGCTCACCGGGTCGGCGGCGTAGGCCCGGGCGTAGGCCTCGGCGGGGCTCTCGCCGAGCCCCACGCCGGAGGGCATCTGGTGCTTGACCGCCACCGCCGCCGGCCCCTCGAACTCGCTC
>JALUED010000051.1 GCA_027053145.1 Thermaceae bacterium
TGCGGTCCAAGACCTTCATCTGGGTCAGCCGCTCGATTTCCCGGGCCTGGGCGGGGGTGAGCTCAAGGCCGAAGATCAGCGTCCCTGCGTTTTGGTGGTAGGCGATGGAAACGAGCTCCTCCAGCTTCCCTCGCCCCACCAGGGTGCGGGGATCGGGGCGTGGACGGTAGACGAGCTCGGCGTGCACCACCACGCCGCCCGCGCTCCGGGCAAGCTCGGCAAGCTCCCGAAGGGCGGCTTCGGCCTCTGGCCCTTCGCCCCGGTCCACCCCGACCAGGACCACCCGCTCGCCGGCGCCGTCCTCGAGCGCAAGGAGCCGCGCCTGCCGACCGAACTCCTCCTCCAGCGCCGCGACCAGCCCACCGAGGTCGAAATCAAGCCAAGCCTCGTAGGGGCGTTCGGGCAGAATCCGCCAATCCTCCTCCTCCGAGGAAGGCGGGACCAGGTGCGCAAGCTGGGCCCGGCGGGGTCGGCCGTCTTCAACCTCCAAGACCGCAATCGCGTCCAGCCGGTGCAAAAAGAGCACGGACAGGTCGGGTCGGGAAAGCCCTCCGGGGCCGGTGTGGGTGTGCAGGAGATAGTAGCCCGCAAGCCGGGTCTCCGCCCACGGGCGTTCGGGGATGGGAAGCTCCTTCGCATCCCCCACCGCGACCCGGAGAACGTGCCCTTTCCGGTCCACGAGCAACGAGATTGGACGCCCTACCTCGGCGGTAAGCTCGGCGAGGCGGTGGGCGAGCTCGCCGCTGAAGACCCGCCCCATGGGGAAACGCCGCCGGTAAAGCCCGGCCACCTTTTTGGCTACGCTGGGTTTGAGTCCGTGCGTGCGTCCGTAGACCTTCTGGATGTTTCCTCACCCGCCGGCAACGACGCGGACGTAGCTACCGGCCTTTATAGTATAGCAGGGATCCGGGATGCGCCGCGCTGTTTTGGCCCTGCTCCTCCTCCTTCCCAGCCTCGCCGCCGACGGCATCGTCGTGCTAGGCGCCGCCCAGTGGAACGGGCGCCCTTCCCCCATCTTCGCCGCCCGGCTTGAGCTTGCCGCCCGCCTCTTTCGGGAAGGAAAGGCCCCGCTCATCTTGGTGACGGGGGGCCGAGGCAAAAGGGCCCGTTACAGCGAGGGCGAGGTGGGTTGCCGCTACCTCGAGGCCCTCGGCATCCCCCGCAAGGCCCTGCGCTGCGAAACCCAAAGCCGAAGCACCTGGGAAAACCTCAAAGCAGCGCGCCGAGTCTTCGGAAGCGGCAAGGTCTGGATCGTCACCGACGCCCCTCACCTCCCCCGCGCCCTGCTCTACGCGAAGAGGCTAGGCTTACGTGCCCAGGGCGCCGCGGTCCGCGGACGCTTTGCCCCCCGCTATTGGTGGCGGGAACGGCTCTATTACCTTTTGAGCCTTGCCCTTCCGCGCAGGCCCTAGCCTTCCTTTTCCAGGCTACGCAGGTAACCCTCCAGAAGCCCACGGAACTGTTCCTTGAAAAGTTCGCGCTCCCGCTTTAGGCGTTCGATCTCGCGCTGCACCGCCTTCAGATGCTCCATGGCCTCGCGCAACGTGCGCTCCTTCGCCGCCTCGGCCTCGGCCCGGATCAGCTTGGCCTCTTGCTCGGCCTGGGCCCTGAGCTCCCGGGCAATCCGTTCCGCGGCGACCACCGCCCGCTTGAGCTCGGCTTCCCCTTCCCGCGCCTTGGAAAGGGCGGCCTCCAACTCCTCCACGCGTTCCTTGCAGGCCGAAAGCTGCTCCTCCAAGGAAGCCACGTAATCCGCCACCTGCTCGAGGTAGGCCCGCACCTCGGCCACGTCGTAGCCTCGAACCTTTCGGCGAAACTCCTGGTAGCGAATATCGAGCGGGTTAAAGCCCATCGAAAATCGCCCTTCCTACGCGTACAAGGGTGGCCCCCTCTTCGACCGCCAGCTCGAAATCCTCGCTCATCCCCATCGAGCGTTCGGGGAGATTATACCGGTCGGCGAGCCGACTGAGCTCGGCGAAAACCGCGCGCAGGCGGGCCGAATCCCGGGTGCGCGGAGCCACCGTCATCAGCCCCCGCACCCTAAGGCGCTCAAAACCCCGCAGGGCTTCGAGAAATCCCGCAAGCGCCTCGGGCAAAATCCCGTGCTTTTGGGGCTCGCGGCCCACGTTGACCTCCACCAGGACCTCGAGCATCCGGTCAAGCCGGCGGTTCAGGGTCTCGGCCACCTTGAGGGACTCCAGCGAGTGGAGCATGGCGAAACGCCCCATGAACTTCGCCTTGTTGCGTTGCAAGGGACCGATGAAGTGAAAGGTCGCCTCGGGCAGGGCTTCGATCTTGGGAAGCGCCTCCTGCACCCGCGACTCCCCCAAGGGAAAATCGCCGTAAGCGAGGACCTTTTCCCGGATCGCTTCCGGAGGATGGCCCTTCGTGACCGCGACCAGGCGCACCTCGGACGGGTTCCTCCCCGCCCGCCGCGCAGCCCGCTCAATGCGCGCAAGGACCTCGGGAAGCCCCATTTATAGCGCGGCGACGAAGGCCCTGACCAGCCTGCGGAAGACCGGACCGGTGCGTTCGGCGACCGCCAAGACCTCCTCTTCGGTGGCGTGGTGCTCGCGGTCGGGGACGGCCATGTCGGTGATGGTGGAGACCGCCACCACCCGGGCCTCGAGGTGCCGAAGCGCGATCACCTCCGGCACGGTGCTCATGCCGATGGCGTCGGCCCCAAACCCCCGCAGCATGCGGAGCTCGGCGCGGGAGGCGAAGTTTGGCCCGGCGATCGCGACGTAGACCCCCTCGCGAAGGAGGATCCGCTCCTTGAGCGCGACCTCCCGGAAAAGCCCCCTTAGCTCGGGGTCATAGGCGTCGAACATCACCGGGAAGCGGGGGCCGAGCCGCTCGTCGTTGGGGCCCCGGAGGGGGGTCGCGCCGGTGAAGTTGATGTAGTCGCTGTGGAGCATGAGCTCGCCGGCGGAAAAGAGGGGGTTGAGCCCGCCCGCCGCCGAGGTCAAGAGGAACGTCTTTGCCCCCAGGAAGTAGCCTACCCGTACCGGGAAGACCACCTCGTCCATGCCGTAGCCTTCGTAGTAGTGGACCCGGCCCTTGTAGACCAAAACGCGCTTTCCCTCCAGGCGGCCGAAGATCAGCTTGCCCTCGTGCCCGGGGGCAGTGGAGACGGGAAAGTGCGGGAGCTCGCCGTAGGGGATTACCGCCTCGGTTTCAACCTCGTCGGCGAGCGGCCCAAGCCCGGAGCCAAGGACGATGGCCAGCTCGGGCTCAAAATCAGTGCGCGCCCGCACCGCCCGCACGCTATCCTGGATGCGCTCGAAAAGCCCCTCCATGCCCCCGATTCTACTCTCACCGCGGCTTCACCGGGAAAACATAGTTTAACCCCATGCAGAGGCTCCTTCCCTTGGTCTTTCTGCTTCTTATCGCTCTAGCCGCTCCGGTCCGCGAGGTGCGCGTCGAGGGGGCGGAGCCGCCGCTTTCCGTCCTCGCCGAGATTGCCCTTCCCGTTCGCCCCGGCGACGAGGTGGATCCGGAGAACCTCACCCTTTTAGCCCAAGCCGTCAAGGCAACCGGCTACTTCGAAGCCGTGGAAGTTGCTTACGAAAACGGCACGCTGATCGTCCGCGTGCGCCCCAACCCCAAGATCACCGAAGTCCGCATCGTCGCCCAGGCCTTCCCTCCGGAAAAGCTCGCCACCTACCTCGCCGACAAGCTGGCCGTGGCCCCGGGGGCCACCTACAACCCGAAAAAAGCGGAGAAAGCTAAGGAGCTCTTGGGGGAGCTTTACCGAAAGCAGGGCTTCCCCTTTTTCCCTGAGGTGGAGCTTAAAGCCACGCGCGAAGCCGACGGAGTGCACCTCGCTTACCGGATCCTCGAGGACCCCCCCCTCAAAGGGCTCCGCATCCAAGGAGCGCACTGGGTGCCCGAGGACGCCATCAAGGCCGCGTTTACCCCCCTTGTCCAAAAGGGGAAGTTCCTCTGGCCGCTTTACGTGGAGGCGGTCCAACAGGTGAACAAGCTTTACGCGGAAAAAGGGTACCGCGGCAGCGGGGTGGACCCCGAAAGGACCCTCCTCTCCGACGGCGTGCTGAACCTCGTGCTCCGCGAGCTCAAGGTCGTCGCCGTGGACAAGGACGGCCTTCCCTACGCCCCTATCGAGGTAGGCGCCCCCTTCAACTACGACCGGCTGATGGAGGCGGTTGCCGAGCTCACCCGGACGCTCGGCCGCGAGGTGCGCTTTAAGGCCGAGCTGGAAAAAGGGGGAGTGCGCCTGCGGTTTGCGCTCGGCGAGCGCGTTTATGGAACGATCCAAGCCATTCGCATCGTTGGGGCCACCGCCTTCTCCGAAGCCGAGCTCAAGGCCGTGCTCTTGCAGAAAGTGGGCGATCCCTTCTCCCCGGAGCTCGCCAAAGCTGACTACGAACGCCTCGTCGCCCACTACCAGAAAGCGGGATACGCCCTCGTTCCAAAGCCCGACTTTTCCTTCGAAAACGGCGTCTACCGCATCCGCGTCCGGGAGGTGCGCATCGCCGGCTACCGCCTCAACTGGGAAGGCG
Source organism: Thermaceae bacterium (assembly GCA_027053145.1). Next base: position 4,524 of record JALUED010000051.1, read on the forward strand.
GGCACCGTACCCAGGACTTTGTCGTCCTCCGCGTCTTCCCGAAGCCCGGCTCCCTTTTCTCCGTCCCCGCCATCCGCGAAGGGATCGGCGAACTCCTCAAATTAGGCATCCTCGCCGGCCCCCCCGCGGTGCACA
>JALUED010000052.1 GCA_027053145.1 Thermaceae bacterium
CCATGGCCCAGAGCCGGTCCGGCCCCGGGTAGTCGGGGGCGCCCTCGTAGAGGAAGACGGTGGCGCCCAGGATGAGGCTTCCGAAGATCGCCCAGGGGCCCATCATCCAGCCGATGTCGGTGAACCAAAACAGCACCTCGCCGCGGCGGAGGTCGAAGAGGTGGGCCATGTCCTGGGCCGCCTTCAGGGGGAAGCCGGCGTGGTAGTGGACGGTGCCCTTCGGCCGGCCGGTGGTGCCCGAGGTGTAGATCAGCATGAAGGGGTCCATGCTCCCCATCGGCTCGGTGGGGGCGGGGGCGGAAGCGCCGACGAGGGCCTCGTGCCACCAGACGTCCCGAGCTTCGTCGAAGGGAACTTCGATGCCGAGCCGGCGCACCACCAGCGTCCGTGGGGTGCTGGCAAGCCGCGCCGCCTCGTCGGCCACCGGTTTCATCGCGACCGGCCGGCCGCGGCGGAAGTAGCCGTCGGCGGTGACGAGGAGGGCGGCGTCCGCGTCCTTGAGCCGGGTGGCCACCGCTTCCGCGCCGTAGCCGGAGAAGATCGGAACCAGGATCGCCCCGATTCGGGCCACCGCCAGGGCGGCAACGGCGGTCTCCGGAATCATCGGCAGGAAAAGCCCCACTCGGTCGCCCTTTTCCACGCCGAGGTTTTTCAAAGCGGCGGCGGCGCGGCCGACCTCGCGTTCGAGCTCGCGGTAGGTGAGCCGGGCGACCTTCCCGTCCTCCCCTTCCCAGATGAGCGCAAGTTGCTGGGCAAGGCCCCGGGAGAGGTGCTGGGTCACCGCGATGTGGGCGAGGTTGAGCTTGCCGCCGACGAACCACTCGGGCCAGGCCGGACCCCGGGAGAGGTCCACGAAGGCTCGGTAGGGCTCGAACCACTCGACGCCGATCGCCTCGAGGGTGGCCGCCCAGAAGCGGTCCATCGACTCGATGGAAAGGCGGTAGAGCGCGTCGTAGTCAGCAACGCCCAGCTTTTGCATGAGCCCCTCGAGGTGGCTTTGCTCGGTGTATTCCGGGCTCGGATACCAAACGGGCTTCATGCCTTCCTCCTCCAAAAGCGGAGCCCCCAGCGCCGACGGTCTTCCCGCTCGGCTTTGGGGGCGCTCGGCGGCTCTTGGCTGGGCCTTAGGGCTTGGAGGAAATCGGTGAGCGAGAGCCTGCGGCTTGGGTCCTTGGCGAGGAGCCCGAGCACCGCTTTCGCGACCCTCGGGTCCTTGCAGGAAAGCGCTGGAGGGGCTTGGGTAAGGTGGGCGGCTAGGAGTTCTTCGTAGGATTCCCCTCTAAAGGGGCGCCGGCCGCCGAGGAGTTCGTAGGCCATGACGCCGAAGGAATACGCGTCGGAAGCAGGGTTCGCCTCGGCGCCTTGGAAGAGCTCAGGGGCCATATAAAAGGGGCTTCCCGCCCGTTCCAAGGGGGTTTTTTCTTCGCGGGTCTTGGCCACGCCGAAGTCGCCCAGCTTGGCCACCTCGCCCTTGAGAAAAACGTTTGCGGGTTTTACGTCCTGGTGAACGATGCCGAGCCGGTGCAAATAGAGGAGGGCGTCGGCGATCTGGCTCAGGAACGCAAGCGCCTGCTCGCGGGGCAAGGGGCCCCGCCGTAGCCGGTCTTCTAGGGTCCCCTCCTCGAAGTATTCCAGCGCCAGGAACGCCTCTTCGCCGTAGGGTTTTCCCGCGATGCCTTTGACCAGATGGGGGTGGTTGAGCCCAAGCGATAGCCGGACCTCGCGGGCGAAGCGCGCCCTGAGAGCTGGGTCTTTGCGCGTTTCCGCCTGCGGGATTTTAAGCGCCACCGGCCGCCCCTCAGGGTCGCGGGCGAGGTAGACGTGTCCGGTGGCGCCCATGCCCAAAAGGAGCTCCAGGCGGAAGTCTTCGCGGCGTAACGGGCGGTTCATTCGAGGGCCAGCGCCTCGCCCGGCTTGAGCGCCCGGCCTTCGAACCCAAGGGCCTCGGCCCGGGCGACGAAGGCCTCGCCGTCCTGCTCGATCGGGGGGAAGGTGTTGTAGTGGATGGGAACCACGGCCTTGGGGCGTAAAAGCTCAAGCGCCCGCAGGGCGTCGTCGGGGCCCATGGTGAAGGTGTCGCCGATGGGCAAAAGCGCGAGGTCGAGCCCCACCTCGCCCACCAGGCGCATGTCGGAAAAGAGCGCGGTGTCGCCGGCGTGGTAGATCCGCTTGCCCTCAAGCTCGAGGACCACGCCCATGGGCATGCCCCCGTAGGTGCCGTCGGGGAAGGACGAGGAGTGCCAGGCGGGGAAGAACTTGAGCCAGCCGCCTTCGAAGGCGTAGGTTCCGCCAATGTTCATCGGCCAGGCGTCGGCCCCCCGCGCCTGGGCGTAGCTTGCGATCTCAAAGGTCGAGACCACCTTGGCCCCGGTGCGTTTTGCGATCGTTAGGGTGTCTCCCCAGTGGTCGCCGTGGGCGTGGGTGAGAACGATGAGGTCGGCCTCCACCTCGTCGGGCCCAGCGGCCGCCAGGGGGTTGCCCTCGAGGAAGGGATCGATCAAGATTTGGGTCTTAGCCCCTCGGATCCACGTCGCCGCGTGGCCGAGAAAACGAACCTCCACCATAATCCGCACCTCCGCTTTGGCCCTACTCTACCCGATTTCCACGCGTTCGGGCAGGGAGGCAAGCACCCGCTTCAGGTTGTGCCTAAGCGCCGCCTCGGCCATGCGGCGGAGCGCCCGCCCGCCCCATTTTTCGCCGGCGGGAAGCTCGGCGTGAAGCACGAGGCGCACGCGAAAGGCGAGCTCCTCGCCTTGGGCTTCGCCCACGCCCTCAAGCTCGGCCCAGAAGCGTTCTTTGGGCAGGGGGATCGGCGAGAGTTCGGCACGGTCTTCGCCGAAGAGCAGACTTTCAAAGGGAAAGCAGATCCGGCCAAAGATCGGGGCCTCGCCGCAGAGGCGCCCAAGGAGGCGATTGCCTTTGCGCTCAAGCCCCTCGAGCCCCGGAAGCGCGGCGAAGACCCGTTCAGGGGAGAAAAGCAGGGTGCGGGCCTGGTCCTCGGGGGCCCGGAGCGCAAAGGCGAAGCGGTGTTCGATCTCCATCAGTCCACCCACTCGACCCTGATCTTGCCGGCTTTAACGAAGGCCTCGATTTCGGCATCGGAGGCCGGGGCGAGCCGAGGCAGTTGGGCGAACTTGGGGGTGCGGCTTGCAAGCCCCACCCGCACCACCAGGACCTCTTCGCGTTCGTCCTTGCCGATGCGCCAAACGAGGTGTTGCCCGAGCTCGAGGAGTTTCGCCCTAGGGTCGTCCATACCCTACCCCCCATCCTAGTCCACCGCCTGAAGGACGGCGAACTTGAGGTAGCCGGTTTCGGGCACGTTGACGAGCACGGGGTGGTCCCTTGCTTGCCCCCGGCGCTCGACGAGCCGAAAGGGCCTTTGGGCGTCGCCGGCTGCTTCCCTAAGCATGGCCAGGAAGGCTTCCTCGCCAAGGTGGTAGCTGCAGGAGGCGGTGAGCAGGTAGCCGCCGGGGCGAACGAGCCGCATGGCCCGCAGGTTGACCTCCTTGTAGGCGGCGAAGGCCCGCTCAAGGTCGCTTCGCTTCCGGGCGAAGGAGGGCGGGTCGAGGACCACGAGGTCGTAGGCGGGGCCCCCGCGGGATGCGCGTTTTAGGAAGTCGAAGGCGTTGGCGCGGAGGGTGCGGAGGTTGGGGAGCCGGTTTTTCGCCGCGGCTTGCTCGGCGACCTCGAGGGCTTCCTTGGAGGCGTCCACCACCGTGACCGAGCCGGCGTGGCGGGCGATGTGGAGGGCGAACCCCCCTTGGTAGCCGAAGACGTCGAGCGCCTTTTGCGGTCGGAAGCGGGCGGCCAGCTCGCCGGCGAGGATCCGGTTCTCCCGCTGGTCGAGGAAAGCCCCGGTCTTTTGTCCGCGGTGGGGGCGAACCGGGAGCCCAATGGCCCCCTCCTTGACCCAAAGGAGCTCCGGCACGTCCCCATAGGCGACCTCAACGTAGCGGGGAAGCCCTTCCTGCGCGCGGCCTCTGCCGTTGTTTTTGAGGAGGATGCCTTGGGGGGAAAGGGCTTCGGCGAGGGCGCGGACCAGCGCGCTGCGTCGGGCCTCGAGGGCGGCCGACCCGATCTGCACCACCAGGTACCCGGCGTACTCGTCCACCACCAGGCCGGGGAGGAAGTCTCCCTCGGCGTGCACCAGGCGGCGGCCGCCAAGGGGCCTTTTTGCTCGGTCCTCGGCCCTTTGGGCGAGGGCCTTGGCGAGGTTTTCGGTCCAGACCCGCCAGGGCTCACCTTGCCGCCAGGCGTAGGCCCGGACGGCGAGCTCGCTTTCGGGGTTGAAAAGGGCGAGGGCTAGGAAACGCCCTCGGTGGTAGACGGGGTAAAACCCGGGTTCGTCGGGGGCCTTCAGGACCTGGCTCCGGAAAACCCAGGGATGCCGGGAGCGCAAGCGTTTTGCCCCGCGTTCGTCCACCTCCACGCGCATCCCTCTGAGTCTATTTCGCGTTGACACTGGGAGAAGGCCGTCGGTATGATGCCCGCGGCGCCTAGCGCGCGTGTCCGGTGGAGGGGTAGCCTATGCATGGCCTAGGACTTATCAAGAGCCTGGCGGAGCGCGAGCGGGAGTTGGCCGCGAAGTTGGAAGAGGCCAAACGCATGGCCGAGGA
>JALUED010000053.1:0-2231 GCA_027053145.1 Thermaceae bacterium
CCCCCTCACCCGAGCACGCGCTGGCCCTGAAGTTGGATTTGACCGGGCAGGCCGAGGTCGTGCTCGAGCGCTATCTCGACGGCCGGCGGGTGGGCCAAGCCCAAGGCCACGGCGGGGGCCCGGCGGTGGTGGTCTTCGGCTACGGCGCGTCGGAGGGTTGCCCGCTCCTTCTCGTCGGCGCGGTCTTCCGCGAGCGGGGGGCGAGCGGCGGGGGCGCTTGCGCCGAGTCGGGGCCGGTTGGCGAGATTCGTCTTTTGCCTACGTTCCCCGATCGGATCGAAGCCGGCGGGCCCTATCCGGTGGCTTGGCTTGCCTTCAGGGACGCGCGGGGGCGGCTCCACCAGGCCTGGTGGCTGCTTTGGTGGCGAGAAAGGTAAGCGCCTCTTTCAGCACCGCCACCCCCTTTTCGAACTCGGGGATGAGAACGTGTTCATAGGGGGTGTGGTCGAGGGCGGAGTCGCCGGGGCCGTAGGCCACCATCGGCACCGGCCAATGGGGGGCGAGGACGTTCATGTCCGAAGTGCCGGTCTTGTACTTAAATACCGGCCTCCCGCCGCTTTTCCGAATGCCGACCCGGAAAGCGCGGGTAAGCAAGGTGTCCTTTTCCCCCTTGTAGGCGACTTCCTTGCCCCAGAACTTGAACTCGAGGGTCGGTGGGGCAAACGAGAGGAGCTTGAGGATGGCTTCCTCAGGCCCAAGGCGCGGCGGCAGGCGGAGGTCGAAGAACATCTCCGCCACCTGCTTCATCTCCGGCGCCTCCACCCGAAAATCCCGTAGGGAGTACTGCACCTGATCGAAGGGACGTTGGCCGATGTTGTAGGCCTCCGCCCAGGACTTCATGGCGGTGAAGTAGCTGATGAGCTCCTCGGCGGCGTTCGGTTCGTGGTGGGCGGAGTGGAAATGGTCCTTTTCCCGCCGGACCCGTACGAGGAGGCGTCCCTTGTAGCCGAGGGTGATCCCTTCCCAGCCCGAGGGCTCGCCGATCACCGCGAAGTGGGGCTTTAGCCGTTTGGCCACGAAGCGGGCCCCCTTGGAGGAGGGGGCCTCCTCCTCGGTGGCGCCGACCAGGTGGATCGTGACCCGCTCCTTGAGGTGCTCGGGCAGGCCCCCCACCGCCAGCGCGAAGGCGGCGAACGGTCCTTTCGCGTCCACCGCGCCGCGGCCGAAGAGCTTTTCCCCTTCGACTCGCACCGGAACCTCGCCGGGTACGGTGTCGATGTGGCCGACGAGGGCGATCTGGATCGGCCCTTCCCCCCAGACGCCGCGGGCGTTGTCGGCCTCGTCCACCCAGGCTTCCATGCCCATCGCCTTCATGCCCCGCGCGAAGTGCTGGGCGACAAGCCGCTCCTGCCCCGAGGGCGAGGGGATCTCGAGGGCCTCCTTCAAAAAGCGGATCGGCGCCTTCCGAGGGTCGTAGGGAAGGGGAGGGAGGCTCATAAATGCTCCTTGGGCTTGGGGCTTGTAGCTTGTGGCCTGTGGTTTTTTCCCATCCACAAGCCACAAGCCACGGGCCACAGGCTATGCATTCAACACCTCCGCTACCGCTTTTGCGGCGCCCAAAAGCTCCTCCTCCGTCACCACCACCGGAGGTAGGAAGCGCATCACGTTCGGGCCCGCTTGGATGGAAAGGATCTTGTGCTCCTCGGCGAGGCGCTTTAAGTAGGGGGCAGCCTTCTCTTTGAGCTCAACGCCCACCATCAGGCCAAGCCCCCGGACCTCGCGGATCTTCTTGCTTTCGATGGCCCGAAGCGCTTCCATGAACACGGCGCCGAGCCGTTCGGCCCGCTCCCATAGCCGCCCTTCCCACACCGCGCGCACAGCTGCCGCCCCCGCCGCCATCGCCAGCGGGTTGCCACCGAAGGTGGAGCCGTGGGCGCCCTTCGGCAACCGGTCCGCGACCGCGTCGGTGGTGACCATGGCGCCAAGGGGAAAACCCCCGCCCAAAGGTTTGGCGAGCGTCAAGAGGTCGGGCACCACCCCGTAGTGCTCGAGGGCGTACATGCGGCCGGTGCGGCCGAGGCCGGTCTGGATCTCGTCGAGGATGAGAAGCGCCCCCTTTTCGCGGGTGACTTCCCGGGCCGCCCGCAAAAACTCGGGGACAGCCGGCCGTACCCCACCCTCGCCCTGGACGGGTTCCAGGATTACCGCCGCCGTCTCGCCGTCTACCGCCTTCTCGAGCGCTTCCACGTCGTTATAGGGGATGAATTCCACCGGCTCGACCAGGGGCATGA
>JALUED010000053.1:2241-4491 GCA_027053145.1 Thermaceae bacterium
GAACTTCTTCTTGCCGGTGGCGGCGCGGGCGAACTTGAGCGCCGCCTCCACCGCCTCGGTGCCGGAGTTGGTGGGGAAGACCCGGGTGAGGGGCTCGGGAAGCGTCTCGACCAGGGTTTTATAGAACACGGCTCGGCGGTCGTTGGCGAAGACCTGGGGCAAAACGGCGAGGGTTTCGGCCTGGCGCTTAATCGCCTCCACCACCGCCGGGTGCCGGTGGCCCAAAAAGCCCACCCCGATCCCGTTGATCAGGTCCAGGTAGCGGTGGCCCTCGGCGTCCCAGACGTAGGCCCCCTCGCCCCGGACGATGACGAAGTCGGACTTGGCGTAGACGCCAGAGTCGTGGCGCTTTTCGATGGAAAGCCAGTCCATGCCCTAGATGCTACCGGATCTGCGTTCCCTCCCCAGCGAGGGCGCGGGCGATGGGGCGGTCCTTGCGGGCGTCGGCGAAGACCACCCGGCCCACCCCGGCGCGCACCGCCTCAGCGGCGCCGAGGATCTTCTTCTTCATTCGTCCCTCGGCGAAGGCCATGTAGCGCTCGACCTCGGCGGCGGGAATCTCGGGGATGAGGCTGGTTTCGTCGGGAAAGTTCCTGAGCAGGCCCGGGACGTTCGAGAGGTAGATGAGCGCTTTCGCCGCAAAAGCCTCGGCGACCCGGGCGGCGGCGAGGTCGCCGTCGGTGTTGATGGCCTCGCCTTCGAAGCTTGCCGCAGGGGGCGTGAGCACCGGCAGGTAGCCGTGCTCAAGGAGGAGCGATAGGAGTTTCTTGTTCACCCGCTCCACCGAGCCCGAGTAGTCGCCGCGGTGAATTTTGACCTTGCCGTTTTCCACGTACTTGATGGCTTTTTTCCGCTTGCCCTCGAAGATGCGGCCGTCGAGACCGCTCATCCCCACCGCGTTTACGCCCCGCCTTTGGAAGAGCTCGACCAGGTACTTATTCATCTTCCCGGCGTAAACCATCTCGAAGATCTCAAGCGTTTTCCGGTCGGTGAGGCGCGAGGTCATGCCTCCTGGGTGGGTGAGGAACTTCGGCGGGTGGCCGAGGGCCTCGGCCACCCGGTTGGTCTCGGCGCTTCCGCCATGGACCAGGATGAGCCGCTGGCCCGCCTTCCAAAGGCGGGCAGCGTCCTCGACCACGGCCTCGTAGTCGATGCCTTCGGCGCCTCCCACCTTGACGACGATCAGCCCGTCTTCCACGCCCCGCATTTTCTTGCAAGCGGCAAGGGGTGGCAAGCGTACGGGCCGCACCAGGGCGATCCCGTGTTCGTTTGTTCGATCACTGCGCCTTCACCCGGCCGACCATCCGAACCCGGGCTTCCATCCGGGCCGCGGCCACTGCCTGGTTCGCCCCGTTGCCGCCGGGGTGCCGGGCGAGGTCGCCGCCCCGGGCGCGGGTGGCGGGGGACCGGGACCGCCAGGTTCATATTGCGGCTTCCCACCACCGTCACCCGAGGCATGGAGCCTTTTTGGTGGGGAGGAGCGCTAGGCCGAGGTTTTTTCAAGGTGGGCCTGGCAGGCGGGACAGATCCCGGTGAACTCGACCTTCCGGGCCTTTATCCGCCAGCGGGAGAGCGTGGGGGCGTCCTCTTCGAAGACCGGTTCGGGGTGGATGGCCTCAAGCGGCCCGCCGGCGCGCACGTCCACCATCCGACCGCAGACCTCGCAGACCAGGTGGTGGTGGGGTTCGGTGATCGCGTCGTAGCGGCTCACCCCGTCGGGCCCGACAAAGCGGCCGATCACCCCGGCCTCGGAGAGCTTGGCCAGGTTCTGGTAGAGGGTGGCGATGCTCATCGGCTCGCCCCGGCGTCGGAGCGCTTCAAGCATCTCCTCGGGGGTGTAATGTTCGCGCGTGTCCAAAAGCAGCGCAACGATGCGGCACCGGGCGGGGGTGGCCCGAAGCCCGCGGGCGGTGATCCGTTCGGTGACCTCGGGACGATTGCAGGTCATTGCCGTTTCCATTATGGCATAGGGCGGCAAGCCCGAATGGCTTCCAGGGTACTAGCGCAGCGCTAGGCCCAGCCTAAACCCCAGATGGGGTCCGGCCGAAAGCGGGTTGAAGGCGACGCGTTGGCCGAGCTGCAGCTCGCCGAAAAAACCCAGGTTTTTGACCTCCCGCAGGCGCAGTTCCAAGCCCAGCATGGCGTGACCGTTGGCCTCGGGTTGGCGCCGAAGCAGGCCGAGCGTGGCCCCTGCACCCGCGTAATAGGTAAGCTCCGTGCCGTCTTCGCCTTCGGCGTAGACCTCCCCTT
>JALUED010000054.1 GCA_027053145.1 Thermaceae bacterium
GAGCATCAGCTCCCGCACCAAAAACCGCGAGCGGTAAGGGGGAATGGGCACGAGCTCGACCCGCTCCCCCACCAAGCGCACCTTGACCTCGGGCAGCTCAACCTGGGCCGCCCCCGCCGCAAGCCGCCTTTGGAAGAAAGCCTCGGCGCGCGCGTAAAGTTCCGCGAAGGGGGACTCGAGGAGGCGCGCTTCGGCCTCGGCGTAGGAAAGCCGCTCAACCCGGACCCAGGAGGGAAAGACGCGGACGTCCCTCGGCTCGCCGTCCTCGAGGCGAAAGGCGAAGGTGAGTGCCCGGCTCCGCTCCCCCCGGCCCAGGGCCGCCTCGGCCAGAAGGCCCTCAGGCAGCATCGGCACCACCCCTTCGGGAAGGTAGAGCGCGCTTCCCCGCTCCCGGGCGGCAAGATCGGCGGCCGAATCCGGCCGCACCCAGGCGGCCACGTCGGCGACGTGCACGAGGACCTCGCCCCCATGGAAGGAAAGGGCATCGTCGGCGTCGCCCGAGGCGGGGTCGTCGTCGATGGCGAAGGCGGAAAGGGCGGTGAGGTCCACCCGGCCCTCGTCGTCGGGCGCCGCCCACGGGGCCTCGGGCGCCTCGGTCGCCACCCGGTAGCGCGCCGGGTAGGGGTTCTGGAGGGGCGTCCAGTAGCCGAGGCGCAGAAGGAGTGCGTGGGCCTCCTCGGGGGCCTCCTTCAGCCCAAGGGCCCGCATCACCCGCGAGCGCTCCGCGCGCCCGAGGGCCACGGCCTCGACCTCGGCAAGGAAGGGGCGGTCCTCTTCGAGGTAGCGCCCCTCCCGAAAACGCTGGACCGCGGCGGCAAAGCAGGCTTCCTCCTTTGCCCTTTGCTCGGCTTCGGCAAGGAGCCGCTCGGCCTCAGCCCGGGGCCGAGGCCGCACCTTCCCACCTTCCAGGCGAAACCAGGGCGAGGAAAGAAGCGCTCTATAAAGGCTCCAGGCCGCTTCCGGCGTGGCCTCCGGCAGGACCAGGGAGAGGAATTCGGCGAAGGGAAGCGGGGGTTCGCCCTCGAGCACCGCGTAGGCCTCGGCGAGGTCGGGAATGGCCGCGGACCCAAGCGGCAACCGGGCGGGCCCGGGGTGGAGGTAGACGAGGTCCTTTTCGCGGACCCGCCGGGTCCCCACCTCGGTCTCGATCAGGACCCGCGGCCCCACCTCCCGCACCACCGCCGGCTGGCCGCGAAACGCCACCAGGGCACCCACGCGCATGGCGCAAAAAGCATAGGGGCAAACCGGTGCAGGGCGCAAATACCCTGCTGGAAGCACCCATCGGAGACGCTGCCGCGGAACGGGCCCAGGTCAGCCCGGAAGGGCTCCTCATGGGCCCGGACGACCGCGACCCTGCTTCCACAACCCCTTCGTGATGCACGCCCGCGCCGACGAGCGCCGCCGGGTGCTTGCAAAGCCTGGGTCTGCAAGCGTCCTCGCCGATAAGCGCTTTTCGCCCCGCGTCGCTTCCCACTAGCCCGAGGCCGCTAGGATTTCTTCCGTCGGGCCGAGGCCCTTTTTGAAAAAATACCTTCATGGAACCGAGTCCCGTGGATGCGCTTGAGCAGATCTACCGCGAACTCGGCGAGGAAGGGCTCAAGAAAGCCCGGCGCACGGAGTGGTTTAGGGTCCTGAGTTTCCTCCTCTCCCTCCTGGCCCTCGCCCTCTATACCGCGCTTTGGTACGGCACCGGCCTTCACCGGGGAATCGCCCACCCCCTGCTCGCCGCCTACGCCTACGCCCTTGGCTATAGCCTCTTTTCCTTTCCGCTAGCCTACTTCTTCGGCCGCTACCACGAGATCCTCCTAGGCACGAACCGCCAGGGGTTTGCAAGCTGGCTTTGGGACTGGGCCAAGTCAGCCGCGGTCGAAACCCTCTTCCTAGGCACGCTCATTGGTGCCCTCTTCGTTGCCGCAAAGAGCACGGGCCCCGGCTGGCCCTTGGTCGCCCTCATCGCCATCTACGGCATCCTCCTTGCCTTCTACCTGGCCCAGCCCTACCTCGTCCGGCTCACCCATCGGGCCGAGCCCTTAAAGGACCCCGAGCTCGACCGGCGCCTGGCCCGGCTTTTCGAGGCCGCAGGGCTTCGCTACCGGGGCGTCCACCTCCTCAAAGAAAGCGAAAAGACCAGCCGAGGCAACGCCATGGTCCTCCCAAGCCCCAAGGGGGGCTTCGAGGTCCACGTCTACGACAACCTGCTTCGCGAGCTGGACGCGGACGCAATCGAGGCGGTCGTTGCCCACGAGCTCGGCCACCTGGTCCACCGCGACCTCGCCCTCGGGTTCGCCGCGGTTGGCCTGGTCCTTTACCTGAGCGCGCTCGCCGCGTACCTAGCGGCAAGGGCCCTGGGGCCGCTGGAGACCTCCTCGCTTTACCTCTTCGCGGGGGTACTGCTCATTGCCTTCCAGGTCCTCCAGCTCCCCCTCAACGCCCTGGGCCGCGCAAGGGAACGAAGGGCCGACGGTTACGCCCTCCGAGCCAGCGATCCCGAAGCCTTTGCCCGAGCCCTCATCGCGCTCGGCAAGCAGAACCTCGCAGACCCTGACCCGCCCAGCTGGATCGAGGCCCTCTTCCACAACTACCCCTCGCTCAAAAGCCGGCTGGAGGCCGCCGCCCGAATGAAGAAAAGGTAAAGGAGGCGGCCATGGCCACCCCCTTTACCGAAATAGGGCTCAGCCGAGCGCCTTTTTCACGAGCTCCACGATCTCGTCGATGGTCTCGGCGATCGGGACCCCGGCTTCCTCGAAAGCCCGGACCTTGGACTCCGGGGTACCCACGTCGCCCATGATGATGGCGCCGGCGTGGCCCATGCGCTTGCCCTTGGGGGCGCTGCGGCCGGAGATGAAGGCGACGACGGGCTTTTGCATGTGCTCTTTGATCCAAGCCGCGGCCTCCTCCTCGTCGGATCCGCCGATCTCGCCGATCACCACCACCGCCTCGGTTTCGGGATCCTCGTTGTAAAGCGGCAGGAGGTCTTTGAAGGTGGTGCCGATGATGGGGTCGCCACCGATCCCCACCGTGGTGGTGGTGCCAAGGCCCGCCTCGGAGAGGGCCGCCGCCGCCTCATAGGTGAGGGTGCCGGAGCGGCTGATGATCCCCACCTTGCCGCGTTTGAAGACGTGCCCGGGCATGATGCCGATCTTCGACTCCCCGGCCGAGATCAACCCGGGGCAGTTGCCGCCGATCAGGCGAACGCCGAGGTCCTTGATCTCCTTCACCGCGGCCACCATGTCGAGGGTGGGGATGCCCTCGGTGATCAAGACCACGAGCGGCACCCCGGCGTGGGCAGCCTCAAGCGCCGCATCGGCGGCGGCAAAGGCGGGCACGAAGATGATCGAGGCGTCCACCTCGTGCTCTTTGAGCGCCTCCTTCACCGAGTTATAGACCGGCACCCCGTGAACCTCCTGGCCGCCCTTGCCCGGCGTGACCCCGGCCACGATCTTGGTGCCGTAGTCAAGCATCTGGCGCGTGTGGAACGACCCCTCGCGGCCGGTAATCCCCTGCACGAGGACGCGGGTGTTTCGATCGATCAAAATCATTGCTGGCCCCCCACCATGGCGACGATCGCCTTTGCGGCCTCGATCGAAGTCGGGTACATGTAGACCGGCTTGCCCTCAAGCAGCTTCTTAGCCTCCTCCTCGGCGGTGCCGGCGACCCGCATCACCACCGGCACCTTGACGATGCCCTCCTCTAGGGCCTGGATCACGCCCTTTGCCACCTCATCGGCGCGGGTGATGCCCCCGAAAATGTTGATGAAGATCCCCTTCACGTCGGGGTCCTTGGAGAGGAGCTTGAGGGCGTTATAAACCACGTCGGCCTTGGCCCCACCGCCGATGTCGAGGAAGTTTGCAGGCTTGCCGCCCACCCGGTTCACCAGGTCTAGGGTGTACATGACGAGGCCGGCGCCGTTGCCCAGGATGCCGATGTTGCCGGAGAGCTTTACGTAGGCAAAGCCGTAGTTCTGGGCCTCAATCTCAAGGGGATGCTCGGCCTCGACCTCGCGGAGCTTGGCTAGGTCGGGGTGGCGGTAAAGGGCGTTGTCGTCGAGGTCGATCTTGGCGTCTACGGCGACAATCTCACCGCTAGCGGTGACCACCAGGGGGTTGATCTCGGCGAGGAAGGCGTCCACCCCGACGTAGGCCTTGTAGAGCTTGACCAGGACGTCCGCAAGCTTGTTTAGGTTGCCCTCAAGGCCGGCGTCTAGCACGATCTGCCGCGCCTCGAAGGGGCGGAGCCCCTTGTGGGGGTCGATCTTGTACTTGACGATGGCCTCGGGCTTTTCCCGGGCTACCTCCTCGATGTCCACGCCCCCCTCCTTGCTCACCATCATCACCACGCGCTGGGAGGCGCGATCGAGGATCAGCCCGGCGTAGTACTCCTTGGCGATCTCGGCGGCCTCGGCGACCAGGACCTTCTTCACCGTGAGGCCCTTGATCTCCA
>JALUED010000055.1 GCA_027053145.1 Thermaceae bacterium
CCCTTTCCCTTTTCCACCCAGGAACGAAGGGACCCCTCGCGCCCCCTCCCCGAGGACCCGATCGCGCGGAGCTTCGCCCAGCGAAAACGCCTTTCCCGCACCGTCTACCGGAGGTCGCCCCTGCCCCACGCCGGTCTGGGCCTATCCGCCTACGCCCAGGTGACGAGCCCTTTGCGGCGCTACCTCGACCTCGTTGCCCACCAGCAGCTAAGGGCCCACCTTAGGGGCGGCCGGTTGCTTTCGGCCGACGAAGTCCTCCACCGGGTGGGCCAGGCGGAGGCGGTCGCCGGCGCGGTGCGGGCGGCCGAGCGCGACTCGCGCACGCACTTCAAGCTCGTCTGGCTCCTTGGACGCCCCGATTTTGAGACCGAGGGGGTGGTGGTCGAGGAGCGGGGCGGCCGGCTCGTGCTCTTTCTCCCCGAGCTCGGGCTCGAGACCGCCGTGGCGCGTAGCGGCCCGGAGGGGGTGGGCGCGCGGGTCCGGCTCCGCCTCGCCCAGGTGGACCTCCCCCGCCTGCAGGCGGCCTTTACCCGGGTCTAAAAGCCAAGGCCCACCCAGAACCCCCGGTCGGCCCGGTAGCCGAGGCGGAGTTCGGGGGTAGACGATAAGTAGTAGCGGTAGGCGAGGTGGGCCCGGAGGGTGAGGCTCGCCCCTGGCGCGATGCCCTCCTCGGGGGAAAAGGCGAGGCCGACTTCGGGCTTTAAGGTGAGGTGGGAAAGGTAAAAGAGCCCATCCTTTTCGTAATGGTCCAGGATCCAGCTCCAGCGGTGGCCGAGCCGGAGGGCGGCTCGGGTGCCGGGCCCGAGCCAAGGGGATGGGATGTCGCGGCCAAGGGCAAAGGAGGCTTCCCAGCCCTTTGGGGTGCGCTCGGCAATGGCCAAAAGACCGTAGGGGGTGCCCCCGTAGCCGGCAAGGATGGAAAGGGCGCGGCCCTCGCTTGCCTCGCCCCAGACGCGGTCGCGCCCCCGGGCGCGGGTGTCCTCGAGGAGAAGCGCGGCTTCCAGCGCGGGGTGCCCATAAGCGGTGCCCAAGGCGGCCTCGAAGCTACCCCGCGTGCGCCCCGCGAGGGAGCGCCGGGAATACACCAGCCAAGCCCCCTGGTTTGAAAGGGTCAGGCGGTAGCGTTCGGGGGCGAGGCCAAAGCGCGGGGTGTAGCCGGCGGAGAGGAGGAAGAACCCGCGCCTTAGGTCGGTGTTCGCGGCGAGGAGCCAGTCCAGCTCGTTCGCTTCGTCCACCCCGAGGGCGAGGGCGCCGAGGGGAAAGAGCGGAAGCCAGCCCAGGGGCGCAAGCGAGGCGAGCGGCCGGTAGGGGTGGCGTTGGGGCTTGACCTCGGGGAGCTTGGGCTTGGGCAGAGGTTCCGCCGCTTGGGCTTCGATGGGCTTTGGGGTGGGGTGCGTTTGCTCAACGAAAAAGCCCTTTCGCGCAAGGGCCACGTAGTAAAGCCCGTCCTCCGCCCCGGCGGGGGCGAAGGCCCCGTAGGGGTGATCGACGAGGAGGGCGAGGGCGCCGGTTTCCGGGTCAAGGGCGTAGATCTGGTAGACGCCGCTTGCGTCCGAGGCGAAGACGAGCCGGCCCTGCCACCAGGTGAGGTCCTTGAGCACGCGCCCGTGGGCGGCGAGCCGCCTTGGGCCTGCGTCCTCGAGGAGCAAGGGGTAGACCCTTCCCGCCTCCCAGACCAAGACGGCGAGGCCCTGGTCGGACACAGCGACCCCGACCAGGTGCCGGCCCTTTGGGGCCCGGTAGCGGACTCGCTTCTTTCCGTCCTTGAGCTCGACGAGCCGGGAGCCGCCCCTTGCCTCCTCGACGTAGTAGATCGTCCCCCGGTGGGCGGTGGGGTAGTAGGCGTGGAGGGCGCCAGGGATCGGCGTCTCCCGGCCGGAGGCGACGTCCAGCGCAAAAAGCCGCCGCACGTATCCGCCCGCTCCCGTGGGCGCAAGGCGGTCGAAGACCAGGGTGCGTTCGTCGAGCCAAGCGAGCCGGCCCAGCGTGCGGCCAAGGGGGTGGGGAAAGCGCTTTTCTCCCACCACGATCGCATCCTCGTGAACGTAGGCGAGCTGCCCCCGGTACGCGGCCGGGGAGCGGCCGGCGGGGCCGCTGGGGGCCGAGGGCTTGCTTGCCACCTTTTGGCGCTCCCAGAACGCCCGCCATTCGGCGGCAAGCGCGCTTCCCGTTGCCTCCTCAAAGGCCTCGGCGAAAGCGTCCGAGAGGTAGAGGGAAAAGGGCATGGGCACGCGCTGGTAGCGCTCGAAGGCCCTTCGCAAGGCTTCCCACCCGTGCCGCTGGATCAGGAAGTCCACGAAGGCGACCCCCACCCGGTAGCGGAGCTCGCCAAAGGGAAAGCGGGGGAAGAAGGCGGTGCTCGCCTCCGCCAGGCTCGGCGGGTCCTCGGCGAGAGCCCGGAGGAGCCCCCGGGTGTAGCCGTCGTGAAGCCTTCCCCCGCCGTCTTGGGATTCGAAGTAGGTGGCGAGCCCTTCGACGAGCCAGGCGGGGTAGGGGCGGGCGACGCCGTTTGGCAGGAGACCAAGGCCGTTTTCCGGGCCGGCGAGGTGCAGAAGGTGGACGAGCTCGTGGAGGACCAGGGTGTAAAGGGGATCGGCGGTGTTCAAAAACGCGCCCTCGTAGTAGGGGAAGGCGGGAAAGAGGGTGGTGCCGGGGTGGGGAAAGACGCTGGCGTAGCCGTTATAGAAGTCGGTGCCGGGGTCGAGGCGCAGGACGGGCTTCTTCTTCGGTTTCCCGAAAAAGGGGGAAAGGGCCTCTAGTGCGGCCTCGGCCCGCGCGAGCACCGCCTCGGCCAGGGCCTCCTGGCCGGGGGCGAAGAGGACGCGAACCCGGGGCGTTTCGGTGACCTGCCAGGCGAGGGCGAGGCCGAGAAAGAGCGCGGCCGCAATAAGGCGCCTCATGCGCCCGAGTCTATACCGAGGGGGCGTTAGGAAGACTTGCCGAAGAACTCCTCGAGTTGGTCCTCGGTGACGAGCACCTCGCGGGGCTTTGAACCCTGGTGGGGGCCGACGATGCCCATAGCTTCGAGAAGGTCCATAAGCTTGCCTGCCCGGGCGTGGCCGATCGAGAGCCGGCGTTGGAGCCGGGATACCGAGGCTTGGCCCTCCTCGACCACGATCCGGGCGGCGGCCTCGAGCAGGGGGTCGGAGAAGTCGAGCTTGGCCCCAGGGGCGGTTTGGGTGGCCTCGCCGGTGGGGGAAAAAAGGCCGGGGCCGTCGAAGTCGGCGCCATATTGCTCCACGAACGCGTCCTCAAAGGGCTGTTCCCTCAAAAAGCCCGTCACCCGGTGGATCTCGGCGTCGGAGAGGTAAGGCCCCTGGAGCCGCACCGGTTTGGCAAGCCCCGGCTGGTAAAAGAGCATGTCTCCTTGGCCGGTGAGGCGCTCGGCTCCGGTGGTGTCGAGAATGGTGCGGGAGTCGTGGCTGGAGGAGACGGCGAAGGCAATCCGGGCGGGGATGTTGACCTTGATGAGGCTCGTCAGGATGTCCACGCTCGGGCGCTGGGTGGCGAGGATGAGGTGCATGCCCGTGGCCCGGGCCATCTGGGCGAGGCGCAGGATCGCCTGCTCCACTTCCTTGGGGCTTGTGATCATCAGGTCGGCGAGCTCGTCGATCACGATCACTAGGTAGGGCAGGGTGGGCTCGCCGGCCTCCCGCATCTTCTTGTTGTACTGCTCGAGGCTCCGCACCCCGACCTTGGACATCATCTTGTACCGGCGCTCCATGTGGGCCACGGCGCCGAGCAGCACCCCGGCGGCGTCGGCGGGGTTGGTCACCACCCCCCGCACGAGGTGGGGGATGCCGTCGTAGGGGGTGAGCTCGACCATCTTGGGGTCGATCATCAAAAGGCGGAGCTCGGTGGGGAGGTACTTAAAGAGCAGGCTCATGACAAGTGCGTTGATCGCCACCGACTTGCCCGAACCGGTAGAGCCGGCGATCAGAAGGTGGGGCATCTGGGCGAGGTCTTTGACCCAGAACTCGCCCTCGATGCTCTTGCCCAGGATCAGGGGGAGCTTGGCCCGCGTGCGCTGGTAGCTGGGGTCTTGGAGGGCTTCGGAGAAGCGGACGAGCTCGCGTTCGGCGTTTGGGACCTCGAGGCCGATCACGCTCTTGCCCGGGATCGGGGCCTCGATCCGCACCACCCCCACCGCGAGCGCCCGGGCCAGGTCGTTGGCGAGGCTCTGGATGCGGGCGATTTTCTCGCCGGGCGCGGGTTCGATCTCGTACCGGGTGACGGTGGGGCCCCGCGCCCAGGCGACGACCCGGGCCCGAAGCCCGAACTGGGCCAGCGTCTGGTTGATGATCTCGGCACGGCGGGCGGCCTCGGCTTCCAGCGCCCGGGGGTCCTTTCGGTTTGGGCTGGGCGGGTCAAGCAGGTCGGGGGGTGGAAGGGTGAGCTTGGCGGGTGCGGGCGGAGGG
>JALUED010000056.1 GCA_027053145.1 Thermaceae bacterium
ACCGCCGCCGGAGCCAGGTTCCCGGCGAGGCCCACCGGCACTTCTTTAGCGCCGAGCTCTTCGAGCCCTGGCCGTTTCCGAGCTTCCCCATGCCCCTCGCCGAGGCCGAAAGGCGCTTCGGCCGGGCGACGCTGGATAAGGACGGGGTTTTGCCCTGGGCCATCGAGGAAAGCTTTCGCGCGCTGGTCGCGGCCTTGAAAAGCGGGGATAGGGCCGCGATCCTCCGGGCCGCCGGCGACCTCGCCCACTACCTCGGGGACGCCCACCAGCCCCTCCACACCACCCTCGACTTCGACGGCCAGTCCTGGCTGAACGGCGGGATCCACGCCCTCTTCGAGTCCACCCTGCTCGACGCCTTCTTCGACGAGCGCGCCGAGTACCGCCCCCGCCCCGCCCGGCCGGTGGAGGAGGGGGCGCTCGCCCTTGCCTTCGCGGTGATCCGGGAGGACTACCCCCTGGCCCGGGTCCTGAACGAGGAGCTTTGGAAGGCGAAAAGGCTCTATTCCGAGTTCGACCGCCGCTACTACCGGATGCTCTGGCGGGGGCTTTTCGGCGAGGTCGCCCGGGTGCAGCTCAGGCGCGCGGGAGGGCGGCTTTCGAGCCTCTACCTCACCGCCTGGATCGAGGCCGGGCGGCCGACACTTCCCTAAAGGAGCGCTTCGGGGTTGACGAGCCGGGCCTTGTAGTCGGCCACCCGGAGCCCCTTGCCCTGTCGCACGAGTCGGAAGCCCTCGGCTCCGAGTGGGGCGGCGAGCCTCGGCTTCATAAAGAACCGCCCCGGGGCTGGCCCGGGGCGGGGCAGGGTTCGGCCTTAGCCCTCGGCGGCTTCCTCGAGCTCGAGCTCCTTCAAGAGGTCGCCGTAGAGGTCGCCGAGCTTGACGCTCGTGGTCGAGGGGCTCGCCACACTTGCGTCGTAGGTCTGGTAGGCCGCGGGGCCGGCCGCTTCCTCCGGCCGCACGCGCCGCTCGGCGCGGCCCTTGGCCTTGGCTTTTTGGGCCTTTTTCTTCTTGGGCTTCTTCTCCTCGGCGGGGACCGGGGGCTCAAGGAGGCGCTTCCGGGAAAGCGAGATCCGCTGCTCGGCGGGGTCGATCTGGAGGATGACCGCCTCGACCTCGTCGCCCTTCTTCACCACCACCGCGGGGTTTTCCACCCGGACGTGGTCGAGCTCGCTGACGTGGATCAGCCCCTCGATGCCGGGCTCGATCTCGACGAAGACGCCAAAGGGGGTGATCCCGGTGACCTTGCCCTTGATGATCGTCCCCGGCGGGTACTTCTCGGGGAGCTCCTTCCAGGGGTCGGGCATGAGCTGGCGGAGCCCCAGCGAGAGCCGCTTTTCCTCGGGCTCGATCTTGAGGATGACGGCCTCGATCTCCTCGCCCTCCTTGACCACCTCGGAGGGGTGCTTGGGGCGCTTGGTCCAGCTCATCTCACTGACGTGGATTAGGCCTTCAAGCCCCGGCTCCACCTCGACGAAGGCGCCAAAGGGGGTGAGGCCGACGACCTTGCCCTTGACCTTCTGGCCCACCTGGTACTTTTCGGCGACGACCTCCCAGGGGTTCGGCGTCGCCGCCTTAATCGAGAGGTTGACCCGCTCGCGCTCGGGGTCCACCGAGATGACCTTGGCGCGAACGGTGTCGCCCTCCTTTACGACTTCACGAGGATGGTTGAAACGACCCCAGCTGAGCTCGCTTCGGTGGACCAGCCCGTCCACCGGGCCCAGGTTGACGAAGGCACCGAAGTCGGTGACCTCGACGACCTTGCCCTCGACGATCTGCCCGGGCTCGAGCTTTTCCAGGACTTCCCGCCGCTTGCGCTTTTCCTCCTCCTCAAGGAGTACGCGGCGGGAGAGGATGATCCGCCCCTTTTTCCGGGAAAGCTCGATGATCTTGACCTGGATCGGCTTGCCGACGAACTCGTCGAGGTTGACGTTGCGCTTGAGGTCCACCTGGGAGGCCGGGAGGAAGGCCCGAAGCCCTTCGATGTAGGCGACCAGCCCGCCCTTGACCCGCTCGGTGGGCACGACCTCGATGGGCTCGCCCTTTTCGTAGAGCTCGGCGACCTTCTTCCAGGCCCGGTCGGCCTCGACGCGCTTTCTTGAAAGCAGGATCTGCCCCTCGTCGGGGTCCACGCGGAGCACGTAGACCTCGACCTCGTCGCCCGGCTTGAGGAGGTTTTTGAGCTCCCCCTCGGGAAGCTCCTTGTTGGTGAGCTGGGCGAAGGGGATCAGACCCTCGACCTTGGTGCCGACGTCCACGGCCACACCGTCGTGGCCAATGAACACCACGCGGCCCTTGATGATCTGCCCTTTACGGATCTCCTTGGATAGCCTTGCTTCCGCCTCCTGAAGCGCCGCCTCCATGCTCAGGGGGGCGGCCGGGTTCTCGTTCCCGGCGGTTTCCGCCGGCGCTGGGGTCTTTTGGTCTTCCATCCGCCTGCTTCCTCCTCGCGCCGCGAAAGTTTAGCGGGTGGTCCTTCGTACCCCCGCTTGGTCGTTGCCGCCTAGGCGGCCGGATTTTCCGCGGCGTGCCCGATGGGCATACTCTTAGAGCTTACCACGGGGCCCCTGTGCCTGCCAAGGGCTAAGGGCCTTTCCAGAGGATGCGGCCGCAGGAAGGGCAGCGCACGAGCTGCCGGCCCTGGTAGACCTTCTGGGCCACGTGGGTGGGCAGCTGGACGCTGCAGGCTTCGCAACGGAAGGCCTGTTTGTTTTCCCCCACCGGCACCATCCGGGCCACCCCGAGCCCCTTGCGGGCACGGCGGATGGCCTCGTACTCGCGGAGGATCGCGGCGGGGATGGCCTTGGCCATGGCCTCGCGCTCGGCCCGTTTTTGCTCGTAGGCGGCCTTAAGCTCCTGGACGCGGGCCTCGTTTTCGGCCTCCAGCCGCTCAAGCTCGGGCTTCAGCTCGGCGAGTTCGGCTTCGAGCTCCTTAATCGCCGCCTCCAGCCGCTCCATCTCCTCGATGAGGGGCAGGGTCAGCTCGGTGAGCTCGTCGATCCGGGTGGAGAGCTGCTGAATGCGGTTTTCGTATTGGGTGACCTCGCGGGCGCTGGAGGCTTGCAGCTGCTCTTCTTGGGCTTGGTTGCGCTTGGCGGTGAGGTCTTTGAGCTCGAGGTCGTTTTTTTCGTACTCCCGGCGGACCCGCTTGAGCTCTTCCTTCAGCTCGGTGAGGCGGTCGAGCCGCTCTTCCCACTTTTTCCTGAGCTCGGCGAGTTCCGGAGGGAGCCGCTTGATCTCGGCTTCCAGCTCGTCGAGCTCGAGGTCCTTCGCCTGGAGTCGGTGAAGCTCGGCAAGGGCCGTGGCAACGTCCACGCCCCCCATCATAACCTGCTTCTTAGGTTTTCTCGGGAAAACCGCGGGTATAGTGGCCGGTATGGGGATCAAATCCGACCGCTGGATCCGCGCCATGGCCAAGCGGGGGATGATCGAGCCCTTTGAAGAGCGCTTGGTCCGGGAGGGGGTGATCAGCTACGGCCTTTCCTCCTTTGGCTACGACCTTCGGGCGGCGCCGGAGTGGAAGGTCTTCACCGACGTCTACGGCGCGGTGGTGGACCCGAAGCGCTTCGACGAGCGGGCCTTCGTCTCGATCGAGGCGGAAGAGGTGTTGATCCCGCCGAACTCGTTCGCCCTCACGCGTTCGATCGAGTACATCCGCATGCCCGAAAACGTCCTCGGCATCGCCCTCGGCAAGTCCACCTACGCGCGGTGCGGGATCGTGGTGAACGTCACCCCCTTAGAGCCGGGCTGGGAGGGGCACGTCACCCTTGAGATCTCGAACACCACCCCGCTTCCCGCCAAGGTCTATGCCGGGGAGGGGATCGTGCAGATCGTCTTTTTTGAGGGGGAGCGGCCGGAGGTGACCTACGCCGATCGCCAGGGCAAGTACCAGGGCCAGCGCGGGGTCACCCTGCCGAGGGTTTAGCCGTGCGCGAGCTTTTGCCCCGCGTCGCCGAGCCGGTCCGAACCTTCGCCCGCCCCGAGTGGGTGCTGAGGCCCGGGGCCCGCTACCTCGCCGAAATCGAGACCGAGGCCGGCCGGCTCCGCCTCGCCCTCCTCCCAGAAAGCGCCCCCCGGACCGTGAACGCTTTTCTCTTCCTCGCCCTCCACCGCTTCTTCGACGGCCTCACCTGGCACCGGGTGGTGCCCGGCTAAGTGGTCCAGACCGGCGATCCCACCGGCACCGGTGAGGGGCACGCCGGTTTCTTTGTGCCCCTCGAGGTGGACCCCGCCCTCGCCTACGACGACGCGGGCTGGGTGGGGATCGCCCGAAGGCGGGGCGACCTCCGGGGGAGCTCGCAGTTTTTCATCACCCTGGCCCCGGCGCCCA
>JALUED010000057.1 GCA_027053145.1 Thermaceae bacterium
TGAGCAGTAGGTCCGGGGTCAAGGGGCGGGGGGGTTTCTCGCCGGCCAGGGCGATGGCGATGTTTTGGCCCTCGAGGGCCCCAATCCAGATGGGCAGGAGCTTGCCGTTCTCGGCGCGCAGGAGCACCACCACCCCCCCGGAGTTGGGATCCACCCCGAGGTTTTCCACTTTCGCCTTAAGCATGGCCTCATTATAGGTTTTCGGGGATAAACTGAAAGCATGAGGACCTACCCTGTGGAGATCGCCGGGGTTCGCCGCGAGCTGCCCATCGTCAAGGTGGGCGAGGGCGTCGCGGTGGCGCTTTTGAACCTGCTGGGCGACACCGAGCTCACCGAGGCCGCCGCCCGCGCCCTCGCCGCCCGCCTTCCCCAAGGTGCCGAGGTCCTGGTGACGCCCGAGGTCAAGGCGGTCCCCCTGGCCCATGCCCTCTCAGTCAAAACCGGGCTCCCCTACGTCGTGGCCCGAAAAACCGCAAAGCCCTACATGCAAAACCCGGTAAGCCGGGAGGTGGTCTCGATCACCACCGGCAAGCCCCAGCTCCTGGTGCTCGACGGCGCCGACGTCGGCAAGATCCGGGGCAAAAAGGTGGTGATCGTGGACGACGTGGTCTCCACCGGGAGCACCCTAAAAGGGCTTCGCGAGCTGATCGAGAGTGTGGGCGGCGAGGTGATCGGGGTCCTCGCCGTCTTTACCGAGGGCACCCCCCGCGACGACGTGATCGCCTTGGGGCACCTGCCCCTCTTTGAGCCGGAAGAATAGAGCGGGAGGCCAAGATGACCACCCTAGAGACCTACCCCATCACCGTGGGCAACGTCACCCGACACGTCCCCTTGGTGGAAACCCTGCCGGGGATGCGCATTCCCCTGGTCGAGTTCCTAGGCGATCCGGAACTCGTCGAGGAAGCGGCCCGACTCCTAAAGGAGCGCATCCCCGAGGAAGCAGAGCTTCTCTTCTCGCTGGAGTGCAGCCCGGTCCCCTTGGTCCACCGCCTGGCCCAGATGAGCAACCTGCCCTACGTCATCGCCCGCAAGCGCCGCCGCGCCTACATGGAGGATCCCCTAATCCAAGAAGTCCCCTCGCTCACCTTGGGGGCAAGCGAAACCCTCTGGCTCGACCGGCGCTGGGCCGAACGGATCATGAACCGCAAGGTCGTTTTGGTGATGGACGTGGTGAGTACGGGCGGCACCATGAAGGCGCTCGACCGCCTGGTCCAGCGGGCCGGGGGCACGGTGGTCGGCCGCCTCGCCGTCTTCCAGCAAGGCAAGCGGGAGTTCAACGGCGAGGTGACCCACCTCTACGAAATCCCCATCCTTTAGGCGCCAGCCTGTTCGCGGATCCGCACAAGCAGCTCTCCGGGTTCCACCACCGAGAGCCGGTGGAGCTCGGAGAGCTCTTCCCTACGTGCCTTGGGCACGTCAAGCAGCACCAAAAAACTGGCCTCGGGGGAAAGCCCTAGCCGCTTCCTCAGCTTGGCGTAGCGCCGGATGCGGTTGCGGTAGCTTGCAGTCTTCGCCTCGATCCAAAAAACCCGGTCGCGCCAAGAAAGGAGCAGGTCAAGCTCCCCCTGCTCCCCCTCGGGAAGCACGAACTGAATGCCCCGGAGCAGCTGCTTGGCCCCCGGAAGCTCGCGCGCAAGCAAAAGGGCCAGGTAGCGCTCAAGCCATCCCCCGTTGATGAAGTTGATCCACCTGGGATCGCGCACCGGCACCGCCCGTACGATTCGCCGCTGGTATAGGTAATCTTCGACAGCGTGGTCGCTTAGAAGCGTGCAAAGCTGGGTGACCGCTTGGATCTCCTCCGGATCCGCTTTTTGCAGGGAATGGACCAAGGGTTTACCGGAGGAAAGGGCGGCCTTGAGCTTTTTGAGGCACTTGGCGAGGACCGGGTAGCGCCCCCCGATGTAGAGGGCAAGCTGGTTGAGCACCCGGGCGGTCTCCGGCGCTTCGTCCTCGAAAAGCCGCACCACCTTAAACCCCCGCTCGGCCAGCCAGCGGACAAGCGGAAGGGGCTCGGCTCCCTTCGCCTCGTCGCGAAGGGCGTGCTCCAGTTGCCCAAGGTCCCGCTTGAGCCTGGCGAGCAGGCGAAGGGGTTCGGCCCGCAGCTCGGCAGGGGGCAGGAGCCGAACCCCCGAAAAGGCGGGCAAGGGCTCCCCGGCAAAAAGCCGGGCGAGCAACGCTTCCTCCACCGCCTCCTCCAAGCGGGCGAGCGCCTCAGGCACGCTCGCCCCTAAAACCTCCACCCCAAGCTCCTCGACGCGGGCGCGAAAACCCTGCCCCTCCGGCTGCCATGTGGCCGCCTTGAGGGCGGCCTCGAGGTAGCGCCGAATCGGCCCGGCCATTACTCCCGGACCTGACCGCGGCCGAGCCCCACCCACTTGGTGGTGGTAAGCTCGCGCACCCCCATGGGGCCGTAGGCGTGGAGCTTGGTGGTGCTGATGCCGATCTCGGCCCCAAGCCCGAGCTGGAAGCCGTCGTTAAGGCGGGGGCTCGCGTTCACCAGCACCAGGCTTGCGTCCACCTCGCGAAGAAAACGCAGTGCCCGGGCGTAGTTTTCGGTCACGATAACCTCGGTGTGGCGGGTGCCGTAGGCCTCGATGTGGGCAAGCGCCGCCTCCATGTCCGGCACCACCCGCACCGCGAGGATGAGGTCGAGGTACTCGGCCGCCCAGTCCTCCTCGGCGGCGGGCTTCATCGCGGGAACGATCCTCCGGGCGGCCTCGTCCCCCCGGAGCTCGACCCCGTGGGCGAACATCGCCTCTGCAAGCGGGGGCAAAAAGGCCTCGGCGACCCGCTCGTGGACGAGCAGGGTTTCCAGCGCGTTGCAAACCCCGGGACGCTGCACCTTGCCGTTGACCGCCAGGCGCACGGCCATCTCGAGGTCGGCGTCCTCGTCCACATAGAGGTGGTTCACCCCCTTGGCGTGGAAGAGGACCGGCATCCGGGCGTGCTCGGTGACGAGCCGGATGAGGGCGTCGCCGCCCCGGGGGATCATTACGTCGATGAGCTCGGAGAGCCTGAGCATCTCGAGCACCGCCTCGCGGTCGGTGGTGGGGACCAAGGTAATGGCGTCCTCGGGCAACCCGGCCTCACGGAGGGCCCGCCGGAGCACCCCGACGAGCGCGGTGTTCGAGCGGATCGCTTCCTTGCCCCCCCGCAGCAAGATCGCGTTCCCCGACTTGACGATGAGCCCCGCGGCCTCGACCGTGGCCCCCGGCCGGGACTCGTAGATGAAGCCGACGAGCCCGAGCGGCACCCGCATCCGGCCCACCTGGAGACCGTTTTCCAGGGTGCGCATCTCGGTAATCTCGCCCACCACCTCGGGGGCCTCGGCGAGCTGGCGGAGGCCGGCCTGAAGCGTCTTCAAGGTCTTCTCGTCCAGCCGAAGCCGATCGTACTTGGCCCCCGCCAGCCCTGCCTCCCGCGCCGCCTTGAGGTCCTCGGCGTTCGCGGCGAGGAGGGCGTCCCGCTCCTCTTCCAAGAGCCTGGCCGCCGCCAGGAGGGCCGTCTTCTTTTCCCGCCCTCCGGCCGCGGCCATCCGGGCGGCGGCACGCTTCGCCCGCGCTGCCAGTTCTCGAACCGTCATGGATCCAGGCTAGCAAAAAGGGCGGGGAAGCCCCGCCCCAGGGGCCCGAAGGATGGGTCAGGCCGCCGCCTGGGCGCGCGCGGCCTCGAGGTCGGCCTTCGCCCGCTTGAGGACCTGGGCCAAGGCCACCAAGGTGCTGCCGGAAAAGAGGAAGTCCAGCCCAAAGAGCAATCCCACAAGGTAGACCGAAGCGAGGGGGTTTGCCCCCCAAAGGAGGAGGTAGATCCCTGCCAAAAGGGAAGCGCCCCCGGAGAGCAAAAACAGCCACCCGTAGCGGTTCTCCCCGCGCACTTGGAAGGCCAACGCCAGCTTGGCCAACCCGACAAGTAGGAAATAAAAAGCGTAAAGAAAAGCCAGCGCCACCGCTCCAAGCCCGGGTACCAAAAGCGCAATCAGACCGACCAAAAGGGCAAGCAGGCCCACCCCCAGATGGTAGAAGAAGCCCTTCCAGTTCCTAACCTGGAAGGCCTGCAGCACCTGAACGATGCCCGAGAACAAGAGCAACCACCCAAAAAAGGCCCCTGCCGCAAGCCCGGCGATCGGAGGCCAAAGCACCGCCAGAACGCCGATCACGAGCTGGAACACGCCCAGCCAGAAAAGCCCATCCGCCGCCCGTGTCAGGCGCTCCTCGTCGGGCGTAAGCTTGCCGGCTTCTACCTTTGCCTCCTGCATCGCGCTCCACCTCCCTACCCCAAACAAGGGTTAAGGTAAGCTTATAGTGGAGCGCTCAACTAAGTCA
>JALUED010000058.1 GCA_027053145.1 Thermaceae bacterium
GGTCCCGAGGGGGCGGGCGTAGAGCCCGGGAAAGCGAAGCCCCTCGAAGGCCAGGGAGAAGGGATCGAGCGTAAGGTGGAGCGGCGGCCGACCGGGGGCAGTGACCCGGCCCTCGGCGTAGCGAAGCGGAGCGCGTTCGTTCGCAACGACGGCAAAGGAGCCCTTCTCGGCGTCCTCCGGCCGCTGGAAGACGAGAACCCGCCAAGCCGGCCCCCGGGCCTGGACGCGGGCGGTGAAGACGGGGCCGGTAAGCCAGAGCTCGCCGTCCTTGACGCGGGCCTCCTCGAACCTGACCGGGTACATACCCCTACTCTAGGGGATCGGCTTCAAGCACCACCGTCTTCAGATAGAGCGTCTCCGGCACCTGCAGGATCCAGGGGTGGTCTTTGGGCTGGTGGGTGATCCGGACCACCGAAAACCGCGTTCGCGTGTCGGCCCCGGCGCGGCGGGCGGCCTCCAAGAGGTCGGCCTCCTTCAGGTAGTAGCTGCAGCTGGAGAGCCAGATCTGGCCGCCGGGCTCGAGCATCCGGGCCGCCTCGCGCAGGAGGTCGACGAAGAACCTTTTGGCCCGGGGCACGTCCCTCGGGCTTTTCGCGAGCGCCGGCGGGTCGAGCACGATTCGCTCAAACCGCCGCCCGCTGGCAGCGAGCTCCTTGAGCACCGAAAGGGCCTCCCCCTGGCGAATATCCACGCTCAGGCCGTGGCGGCGGGCGGTGGCGTCCAGCACCGCCAGGGCGGCGAGGTCCTTGTCCACGGCCAGCGCCCGCGCCCCTTTCCTGGCCGCGCGGAGAGCGAACCCGCCGACGTGGCTGAAGACGTCGAGCACCCGCATCCCGGGCTCGAGCCCGGCCTCGAAGAGGCGGCGGTTCTCCCGCTGGTCGAGGTAAAACCCCTTGGTCTGGGCGAGTTTTAGGGGGATCTCGAAGAAAAGGCCGTCCTCCTCGACTCGGAGGAGCTCGGGCGCTTCCCCCCATAGCGGCCCGGCGCTTTGGGGCAACCCCTCCTTATGGCGGGCCTCGGTGTCCACGGCCAGGGCGGCCCGGGCGCCGGTGACCGCCTTTAGGGGCCCAAGCCAGCGGTCCTTCATGGCCTCCGCGCTTTGCGTGCGCACCTGGACGAGAAGGAGGTCATCGAAGCGGTCCACGACGAGCCCCGGCAGCCCGTCGGCCTCGGCGTGGACGAGGCGGTAATAGCGCCCAAGCCCGGCGCGCTTTTTCAGCGCGCGTTCGAAGCGGGCCCGGAAGAAGGCCGCATCCAGCGGCCCCAACTCAAAGCGGTAAAGCCGGAGCGCGGCCCTGAGTCCGGGGGCGTAGTAGCCGACGCCGAGGGGCTCGCCCTTTTCGCTATAGACCGCCGTGACCCCGGCGGCCTTCGGCGCCTCCAAGAGCTCGTCGGCAAAGACCGTGGGGTAGAAGTTCTTAACCTTCTTTTCCTTGCCCGGTTTGAGGACGGCGCGTAGCACGCCCTAGCTTTGCACGAGGGCCTTCAAGTGCGCGAGGTCGGGCTCGAGCTTCCAGGGGCCAAAGCCAAGGTCGGCCAAGACCAGCTGGCCCAGGGGGTGCTCGGGGAGCTTGGCGAGCGCCGCCTTGAGGTCGCCCGCGATCGCCTGGAGCTCGGGATGGAGCATCCAGAGGTGGCCAAAGCGACCGTCATTTGAGACCTCGACCACCCTCACCCCCTCCAGGCTGACCGGGGAGAGGCTCTCGTAGAAGTCCTTATAGAGCAGGCCGTGCTTCAGGCGGCCGCCGCGAAGCGCGTTCAGGACCTCGCCCCAGGAGGGCAGGCAGACGATCTCCCCGGGGGCAAAGCCCGCCTTTTCTAAGAGCTCTTGACCGAGGAAGCTGGCGAACTGCCCCTCGACGCAGGCCAGCGGCTGGCCGGCGAAGCTCGCGAGCGTGGGCTCGAGCCCCTCGGCGACGACGAAGACCACCTCGTCGCTTTTCGGGCTCTGGGCGATGGGCAAGAACCCGCGCGCGTCGAGCTTGAGCGCGTCTAAGGGGTTGGCGTAGACGAGCCGGGCCCGGTCCCAGGCAGCGTAGAACTCCTCGAAGTCGGCGGTGGGGATCAGGTTCAGGTCGTGGCCGCTGAGGTTGCCGAGCACGACCGTGAGCTCGAGCCAGAGCGGCAGGGCACGGGCGGAGTCGTGGGGGCAGACGGCGACGGGGATTGCGTCAACTTCGCTCATGGGTACCGGCATTCTACCGGTGCCTAGGCCGGGGGAGGACCGACGGCGTTCTTGAGCGCCCCCACCCCCTCGATCCGGACCTCGACCAGGTCCCCGGGGGCGAGAAGGCGGCCGGCCTCGAGCCCCGAGCACCCGGGGAAGGTCCCCGTGGCCATCACCTCCCCGGGGCTAAGCCCCTCGTCCAGCGCGGCGTAGGCCACCGCCTCGCCGAGGTCGAACCGGGGCCCGGCGGCGCTCCCCCGGCAGACGACTTCATTGTTAATCCGTACCTCGCCGGAAAGCTGCCGCCAGCGGGGCAGGACCTCGTCCGCGCTCACCACCTCGGCCCCGACCCCGGTGGCGAAGTTCTTGGCCTTCACCGGCCCGAAGCCCGAGCCCATCTCGGCGGCCTGGACGTCGCGGGCAGAAAAGTCGTTCAAGACGAAGAACCCCCCGATCGCCCGGGCGGCCTCTTCAGGGCTCGGGTTCCGGCCCAGCGGGCGGGCGATCACGAAGCCGAGCTCAAGCTCGAAGTCGAGCGCCCGGGTGTACCCGGGCCAGGGGACTTCCTCGCCCTCAGTGAGGAAGGCGAGGGGGTTTCCCATGTAGTAGATCGGCCGCCGGTACCAAAGGGGTTTCGGCCGCACCTTGGGGTGGGGCCGGCCGAAGACGCGCTCATAAAGCTGAACCGCCCGAAAGGCCCGGGGGGCAAAGCGCTTTAGCCAGCCCTTGGTGGCCCCGACGACGTGGGCCTCATAGAGCATGAAGTCCCGAAACGTCCGCGGCGAAAAGGGTAGGAGGGGCTTGGAGTCGAAGGGGGCGGGCGCGTCCGCGGCCTCCAAGAGCACCTCGATCTTTTCAAAAAGCGGCGGTCCGCCGGCGAGGGCTTCGACGAGGTCGCGGGCGGCCCGGCCGAGCTCGCCCTCGAAGGGCGCGAGCGGCCACCATCGGCCTTCAAAAAAGGCGGCGACGCTCGCCTCCCCGTTTTCGAGCCGCACCCGTTTGAACCGCATCACTCCTCCAGGATTGCCACCACCCGGGCCGGCCCCGCGCTGCCCCCCTCGATCTTTAGGGGAAAGGCGGCGACCTTGAAGCCAAAGGGCGGGAGCTCACTCAGGTTCACGAGCCGCTCGATCTGGGCGTAGGGGAGGTCCGCCTGGTGGGCGGCCCAGAAGATCCCGGGGCGTTTTTCCTTCAAGGCGGCCTCGGCCTCGAGGTCAAGGGGCGCGTCCCAGCTCCAGGCGTCGATCCCCATCACCCGAACGCCCCGGTCAAAAAGCCAGCGGGTCGCCTCCGGCGTCACCCCGGGGCCCAGGAGGAAGTAGTTCGGGTCGTCGTAGAAGGCGTCCATCCCGGTGCGGATGAGGACGATGTCGAGGGGCTTGAGCTCGTAGCCGATCGTTTCCAGCGCGGCCTCGAGCTCCTCCGGCCTTATCGCCTGGCCGCGCTCCCGGCCGGTGAAGTCGAGCACCACCCCGTCCGAGAAGAACCACGCGAGGGGAAGTTGGTCGATGGTGGCCGCGGGCTCGCCCTGGATTTTCGAGTTGTAGTGGTAGGGGGCGTCCACGTGGGTGGCGTCGTGGGTGCCAAGGCGGGTGATGGTCTCGGTGGCCCAGCCCTCGCCGTCTTTTAAGAGCTCTTTGGGCACCCCGAAGAGGGCCTCGATCTGGGCCGCGCCCTCCGCGTGGCCGTGGTAGACGATCTCGGTCTTGAAGAACTCCGGGGTCCCCTCGGGGCTTTTCCGGATGGGGGCGGAAAGGTCCACGAACCGCATCTTTACCTCCTGTTAGGGCGATTTTAGACTACGGGCATGGAAAGGCGGGTGGCGCTCATCACCGGGGCCAACCGGGGGATCGGCCGGGCGGCGGCTGAGGCGCTCCTCGTGCGGGGCTACGCGGTGATCGCCGCCGGGCGGGACCGGGCGGCGCTGGAGCTCGTCGCGGACGAGATCGGCGCCTATCCCCTCGTTCTCGACGTCACCCGGGAGTCCGACGTGGCCGCGGCCTTCGAGCACGTGGTGGCCCGTTTTGGGCGCCTGGACGCGCTCATCAACAACGCCGGGGTGCTCCTCGACCGGGACGAGGCCGGGCTCGAGGTGCCCCCGGAGAAGGTGCG
>JALUED010000059.1 GCA_027053145.1 Thermaceae bacterium
AACGCGAGGGCATCCCGCCGGAGGGGTTCTTCGCCAGCACCAGCCCCACCGAAATCCTGGGGCTTGAGCTTATGGGAAAGCGAATCGTCTACACCAGCGAAAACCTACCGGCCGCGCTGATGCGCACGAAGGGCGCCCGCCACGTCCTCCTCGCCGCCTTCGTCAACGGCCCCGCGGCCCTGCGCCAAGCGCGGGCGCTTGCGAAGGAGGAGGCCGCGGTCGTCGCCGTGGGGCACCGGGGCAAGGAGGCGCTCGACGACGCGGTGGCCGCCGGCTTCCTCGCCAAAAAGCTCCTCCGCGCCGAAGCCAAGACCGAACCGAACGACGGTGCCCGCATCGCCGCCGCATTGCTCAAAGCCTTCCCCGACCCCCAGGAGGCCCTTTGGCAATCGGCCAGCGGGCAACTCCTGGTCGCGCGCGGGTTCACCGAGGACCTGGCCCAAGCCAGCGTGATCGGCCGCACCTCCCGCGTGCCCCGCCTCGTGGACTACGAGGAGGTAAGGGGCCAACCGGTCTTTACCTTCACCGCCGATGCGTCGGGTTGACCTCCTCGGCCTGCCGCTCGACCTCGTCACCTTCGAGGAAGCGCTATCCAGGATCGAGGGGTTCTTGCAAACCCCCGGGCTGGACCCCGTCGTCACCCTGAACCCTGAACTCGTGGTACGCGCCCAACGGGATCCCGAGCTCGCTCGGGCGGTCCACCGGGCAAGCCTGGTGACCCCCGACGGGGTGGGGGTCCTCTGGGCGCTAGAACAGCTTCACGGCCTGAAGCTCCCTGGGCGGGTGACCGGGGTCGAGCTCACCGAAGCCCTCCTAAAACGGGGCGGGCCGCGGCTTTCGGTTTACTTCCTAGGGGGCCGGCCCGGCGTGGCCGAACGGGCCGCCGAAACCGCCCGCGCGCGGTTTCAAACCCGGGTGGCCGGCAGCCACCACGGCTACTTCGAAAACGAGGAAGAGGTAGTTCAAAGGGTGCGGGAAGCCGCCCCGGACCTCCTGCTGGTGGCGCTGGGCGAGCGGCAGGAAAAGTTCATCGAGCGCCACCGGGACGCGCTCGGCGCCCGGGTGGCGATCGGCGTGGGCGGGACCCTCGACGTGCTGGCCGGGGTCGCCCGGCGGGCCCCAGCCTGGACCCGCCGGCTCGGGCTGGAATGGGCGTGGCGGGTGGGAAGCGACCCCCGCCGCTGGCGGCGGGGGCTTCGCCTCGTCGTCTTTTGGAACCTGGTCCGAAGGCACCGCGCCCGGCCAAAACCCTAGGGCGCCTCCACCACCTCGCGGCTACCCACCCCCGCCACCAGCTTGTTGAGCGCGTCCAGGTAGGCCCGGGCCGAGGCCTCGACGACGTCGGGGGCAAGCCCCCGCCCGCCCACGGTCACCGAGCCCATCCGGAGCCGGACCACCACCTCGCCGAGGGCTTCGGCGCCGCCGGTGGTGGCCTCGATGCGGTAGGACTCGAGCACCGGCTCCATCTCCACCGCCCGGGCGATCGCCTTGTAGACCGCATCCACCGGGCCGTCGCCGGTGGCCGCTTCGGTGACCTCGCCCGAGGGGGTCTGAATGCGGACCGTTGCCACCGGCGTGAGCCTCGTCCCTGAATGCACCTGAAGCTCCAAAAGCTTGTAGTGCTCCGGGGCCTTGGTGCGGGCGTCCTCGACCAAGGCGATCAGGTCCTCGGCGGTGACGGTCTTCTTGCGCTCGGCAATCTCCTTGAAGCGGGCAAAGAGCTGTTTGATCTCCTCGTCGGAAAACCGGTAGCCGAGCTCCTCGAGGGCCTTTCTAAAGGCGTGGCGCCCGGAGTGCTTGCCGAGCACCAAGACGGCGGCCTCCCGGCCCACGAGCTCGGCGTTCATGATCTCGTAGGTCTGCCGGTCCTTGAGGACGCCGTCCTGGTGGATGCCGGACTCGTGGGCAAAGGCGTTTTGGCCCACCACCGCCTTGTTCGGGGGCACGACCATGCCGGTGAGCTGGGAGACGAGCCTTGAAGTGCGGTAGAGTTCGCGCGTGTTGATCCCGGTCTCCGCCTGGAAGAAGTCCCGGCGGGTGTAGAGCGCCATCACGATCTCCTCCATGGCGGCGTTCCCCGCCCGCTCGCCGATCCCGTTCACCGTGCACTCGACCTGGGTAACCCCCACCCGCACCGCCGCGAGCGAGTTCGCCACCGCAAGACCGAGGTCGTCGTGGCAGTGGACGCTCCACTCGACCTTCTCGGCGCCGGGGGTGTGCTCGATCACGTACTGGACCAGCTCAGCGAACTGCCAGGGAACCTGGTAGCCCACCGTGTCGGGGATGTTGATCACGGTGGCGCCGGCCTTTATGACCTCGCCGAAGATCCGGACCAGGAAATCGGGGTCGCTGCGGCCCGCGTCCTCGGCGGAGAACTCCACGTCCTCGACAAACCCCTTGGCGAACCCCACCGCCCAAACCGCCCGCTCGACCACCTCGTCCGGCCGCATGCGGAGCTTTTTCTCCATGTGGATGGGGCTCGTGGCGATGAAGGTATGGATCCGCTTTTTCTCCGCCGGCGCAATGGCCTCGGCGGCCCGCTCGACGTCGGGCCGGGCCGCGCGGGCGAGCGCCGCGATCACCGGCCCCCGGACCTCCTCGGCGATCCGCCGCACCGCCTCGAAGTCGCCGGGGCTTGCGATGGGAAACCCCGCCTCGATCACGTCCACCCCGAGCCGGGCAAGCTGGTGGGCGATGGCGAGCTTCTCCTCAGGGGTCAAAGCCACCCCCGGGGACTGCTCCCCGTCCCTAAGCGTGGTGTCGAAGATCTTAATCCGTCGCACCTTCCTCCTCCCCAAACCGCGCCTTGATGAAGGGCATCATGGCCCGAAGCCGCTTCCCCACCTCCTCGATGGGGTGGGCCTGCCAGCGGCGGCGTTCGGCCTCGAGCACCGGCTGCCCCGCCTGGTTTTCCAGGATCCACTCGCGGGCAAACTCCCCCCGCTGAATCTGGCGAAGCACCTCCTTCATGCGCGCTTTTACCTCGGGGCCAATCACCGCATCGCCCCGCGTGTAGTCGCCGTATTCGGCGGTGTTCGAGATCGAGTAACGCATCCCGGCAAGGCCTGCTTCGTAGATCAGGTCCACGATCAGCTTAACCTCGTGAAGGGTTTCAAAGTAAGCGACCTCCGGCTGATAACCGGCCTCGACCAGGGTCTCGAAGCCGGCGGCGATCAGCCGGGTAAGCCCCCCGCAGAGCACCGCCTGTTCGCCGAAGAGGTCGGTTTCGGTCTCCTCGGCGAAGGTGGTGGGGATCACCCCGGCGCGGGTGGCGCCGATCCCCTTGGCGTAGGCGAGCGCCGTGGGCAAGGCGGCGCCGCTCTTGTCCTGGTGGATGGCGACGAGCGCGGGCACCCCTCGACCGGCCTCAAACTCGCTCCGCACCAGGTGGCCGGGGCCCTTGGGCGCCACCATCCAAACGTCGAGGTCAAGCCGGGGCTTGATCTGGCCGAAGTGGATGTTAAACCCGTGCGCAAAAGCGAGCGTCGCCCCCTCCTTCAGGTTCGGCTCGATCGCCTCCCGGTAGACCCGGGCCTGGACCTCGTCGGGCAGGAGCACCATGACGACGTCGGCCTCGGCCACCGCCTCGGCCACCGGCCGCACCTTAAGCCCCTGCGCCTCGGCCTGGCCCCAGCGGGCCGAACCGGGTCGGAGCCCCACCACCACCGAAACCCCCGAGTCCTTGAGGTTCAGGGCATGGGCGTGCCCCTGGGAGCCAAAACCCAGGATCGCCACCGTCTTGCCGTCGAGAAAGCCAAGATCCGCGTCGTGGTCGTAGTAAACCTTCATACGGCCTCCCTTCGGGCTTTAAGTTTAATCACCCGCTCCCCGCGGTCCATCGCCACCGCACCGGTGCGCATCGTTTCCAAGATGCCGTAGCTGGAGAGCTCCTCTAAAAAACGATCCACCTTGGCGGGATGACCGGTCACCTCGAAGGTGAGGGCGTGGCGGGCCACGTCCACGATCCGGGCGCGAAAGGCCTCGGCGATCTCCTTGAGCTCAATCCGCTCCTCGATCCCCTCGACCCGGACCTTGACCAGGGCGAGCTCGCGCTCAAGCCGGGGCCCCGCGTGGTCCACGACCTTCAACACCTCGATCAAGCGGTTGAGCTGTTTCTCCACCTGCTCGATGGTCCTATCGTCCCCTTCGACCACGAAGGAAATCCGGCTCACCCCCGGCAGGTGGGTCCGCCCCACCGCGAGCGAATCGATGTTGAAGCCCCGGCGGGCGAACATTGAGGTAATGCGGGTAAGCACCCGCGGATGGTCCTCGACCAAGACGCTGATCACGTGCCGCTGCCTCATCGCCGGGCCTCCTCCGGGGGTTCGGTGATCATGTCCTCGGTGCTGCCGCCGGCCGGGATCATGGGGAAGACCCCCTCTTCGGCCTTGACCCGGAACTCAGCAAGGATCGGGCCTGGTTCCTCGAGGACCCGCTCCACCGCACCCTCGACCTCTTCCCTGCGCTCCACGCGGAGGGCGGGAATGCCGTAGGCCTCCGCAAGCTTGACGAAATCCGGATTCGAGTCGGCGAGGTAGACCTCGCTGTAGCGGTCTTCGTAGAAGAGGTCCTGCCACTGGCGCACCATGCCCAAAAACCCGTTGTTGAGGAGCACGATTTTAACCGGAAGGCGGTACTTGGTAATCGTAGCCAGTTCCTGAACGGTCATCTGGAAGGAGCCATCACCGTCGAAGAGGATGACGGTCTCCCCCGGTCTTGCCACCTGGGCCCCGATCGAGGCGGGGAGGCCAAAGCCCATCGTGCCGAGCCCCCCCGAGGTCAAAAAGCTCCGGGGCCTTTTTACCGGGTAAAACTGGGCGGCGAACATCTGGTGCTGCCCCACGCCGGTCGCCACCACCGCCTCGCCTCCGGTGGCCTCGCCGAAGGCCCGGATCACGACCTGGCTCCTCAGCTCCCCGTCGTCGGGAAAAGGCAGGGGATGCTCCCTCTGCCAAGCCCGGATCCGCCGCCACCAAGCCTCGATCTTCAAGGGCCCCGCCCCCTCGGCGAGCCGCTCGGCGACCCAGGCCGCGTCCCCAACGAGCGGGATCTGGGCTTCGATCACCTTGCCGATGTCCGCCGGATCAATGTTGACGTGGATCAAGGTCTTAAGGTTTGGGGCAAAACGCTCGACGTCGCCGGTGACCCGGTCGTCAAAGCGGAGCCCGATCCCGAGGATCAGGTCGGCCTCATGGATGGCCCGGTTCGCGGCCACGGTGCCGTGCATTCCGGGCATGCCGAGGTAGCGGGGGTCGCTGGAAGCCACCACCCCGAGCCCCTGGAGGGTTGCGATCGTCGGGATCCCGGTGCGCTCGACGAAACGCCGGATGGGATCCGCCGCGTCCTGGGCCCCGCCCCCCACCATCAGGACGGGCCGCTCGGCGGCGGATAGGGCGGCGAGCGCCCGTTCGATCTGCCGCGGATGGCCCTTGTAGGTGGGGCGGTAGCCGGGGAGGTCCACCCGCTCGGGGAAACTGCCGGTGAAAACGTCGTTTTGCACGTCCTTCGGGAGGTCGATGAGCACCGGGCCCGGGCGCCCGGTGCGGGCGATATGAAAGGCCTCCTTCACGATCCGGGGGAGGTCGTTGACGTCGGCGACCAGGTAATTGTGCTTGGTGATGGGCATGGTCACCCCGGTGACGTCGGCCTCCTGAAAGGCGTCGGTCCCCACCGCGGTGGTGGGCACCTGGCCGGTGATTGCGACGAGCGGGGTCGCGTCCATCATCGCATCGGCGAGGGCGGTGGTGAGGTTCAAAGCCCCGGGTCCGCTGGTGGCGAAGACCACCCCCACCCGGCCGCTCGCCCGGGCGTAGGCGGTGGCGGCGTGGCCCGCGCCCTGCTCGTGCCGGGTGAGGATATGCCGGAGCTCTCGCCGGCGGTAGAGCGCGTCGTAGACCGGCATGATCGCGCCCCCGGGGTGGCCGAAGATCACCTCGACCCCCTCCCGCACGAGCGCCTCCAAAAGCACCTCTGCTCCCGTCATCTCCCGCCTCCTTGAAAAACGAAAGGCCCCCGGGCTCTTCCCCGGGGGCCTGGGATGCCGCTTCGCTATGCGCGCGCCTCCCCCGCCCCCGGGCCGGGAATAAGGGCTAGGCCTAGGGCAAGGGTACGCGCACCAGCCTTCGGCATCTTGCGGGGGATTCTAGCCGCCTCGGAAAACCCCGTCAAGCCTAGTTGCGAAAGACCACCTCTTCCCGCCGGAAGGCCACCGAAGCAAGGAAGAGCAAAAAAGCGGCGTAAAACAGGGTTGAGCCCCACGCGAGCAGGTAGGCAACAAGGCCGGCTTTGGCCCGAAGCACGGCGTCCAAAAGCAGCATCGGCCCGGCCACCGGGATCAGGTAAAAGAGCGGCCGGGCCTCGAGAAAGCTCGAGGCCATCCCCAAAAACACCGCCGGAAGCACCAGCACCAGGTACAAAAAGCCCATGTAGGTCTGGGCTTCGCGGTAGCTCTTGGCAAAGATACCCAGCAAGACCATCGCCCCCACCGCAAAGGCGGCGAAGAGCACGCCGGTGACCAGGAAAGCCCAAAGGGCTTCGGCCCCAAGGTGAAGGGAAAGCGCCGCCCCGTGGACGGACGGAAGATTTGCCCTCGCCGCAAGCAACCCCGCGCCGACCATCAACCCGCACACGCCGCTCAGCGTTGAAAGCAACGCGGCCACCATCGCCGCCCCCGCCTTGCCGAGGAGGATGGCCCCGGCCGGAGCGGGCACGGCAAGGAGGACTTCAAGGGTGCCCCGCTCCTTCTCCCCCGCGGTAGCCTCCGCCACCACCGGCATTGCCCCCGTGAGGATGAACATAAGGAGCATCATCGGCACCAAAAAGCCAAGGTCGCCGGCTTGCCTCGCCTCGGGCGGCGAGACGTCCACGAGGCGAAGCGAAAAGGGCCGAAGCACGGCGGGGTCGAGCCCCGCCGCCCGCAGGCGGGCCGCGACGAGCTCGGCTTTGTAGCGCTCAAGCGCGCGCTCGATCCGCCCTTTCAAAACCTCGGCCTTCATCCCGCCCTGGGCCAGCGCCAGGTAGAGCGCGACCCGGCCCTCCTCGTAGACGAGCCCGGCGTCGGCCCGCCCCTTGCGGACCGCGCCTTCGGGGTCGGGGTCCGAAACCGGCTCAAGTCCCACCGCCTCAAGCGCCCGCAAAAGGCCCTCGGGCGCGTTCGCCACCGCCACCCGCTCGGCCTCCTTGGCGGCCTCGCGGCTGAGCCCGACCATGAGGTAGGAGGGGCCGAATACGAAAAGGGGCATCAGGATAAGCGGCAGGACGATCTGGTTGAACACCGCCCGGCGGTCGCGAAGGAAGCTCAAGAGCTCCTTCCAAAAGACGTTCAAGCTAGGCGGCATCGGCGTCCCCCTCCCGCACCGCTCGGATGAAGGCGTGTTCCAGCGTCCGCGCCCGGTAGCGGGCCTTGGCCTCGACCAAAGTCCCCACGAAGACCAGCCGGCCCCGGTACAAAAACCCCACCCGGTCGGCGAGCTCCTCGGCCTCGGGAAGCACGTGGGTGGAGTAGAGCACCGCCCGACCGCGGTCGCGCTCCTCCATCACCCGGTCCAAAAGCGCCCGGCGAGCGAAAACGTCTAGGGCGGCGGTGGGTTCGTCAAGGAGCAGCACCTCGGGGCGGTGCAAAAACGCCCGAGCCACCAGGATTTTTTGGCGCATTCCGCTCGACATCGCCGCCACCGGGCGGGAGAGCGCCTCGCCCAGGCTAAAGGCGCGGTCGAGCTCGGCGATCCGCGCCTCGAGCTCAGCCGGAGCGAGGCCATAGAACCGCCCAAAAAAGACGAGGTGCTCCCGGCCTGTGAGCCGCTCGTAGAGCCCCATCCCGCCGGTGACATAGCCCACCCGCCGGCGGACCGCCAAAGGCGCCTTCTGAGGGTCCGCGCCGGCAACGGAAAGTTCTTCGGCCTCGGCACGCACCAGACCCAAAAGCGCCCGCAACGTGGTGGTCTTCCCCGCCCCGTTCGGCCCGAGCAGGGCAAAGATCTCCCCCCGCCGCACCTCGAAGTCGAGGCCGAAGAGCACCGGGGTGCGGCCGTAGCGCTTTTTAAGCCCCCGAACCCGAATCACGAAAAGAGGCTCGCCCAGTATTCGGGGTCGAAGCCCACCGCGTAGCGCCCGTCCTCGAAGACCAGGATCGGCCGGATCAGAAGGGTCGGGTCCTCGCGAATCGCGTCTAGCCAGGCCTCCGGGTCTTGCGCCTTGAGCTCCTTGTACCGCCGGTGCCGGCGACGCAGGGCGCCGTCACCAAACTCGGCCACGATTCGCCGAATGAGGGCCTCCGGCGGGGGCTCCTTGGTGTAGTCCACAAAGCGGTAGGCGACGCCGTGGGCATCCAGCCAGTCCCGGGCTTTTTGGCAGGTGCGGCAACCCTTTTTGCAGTAGAAGGTGACCACGGCGCCCCCCTAGTCCGCCTTCGCGGTCTCGTGATCGAAGACGACCCGGGCCGCCTCGAGCGTGGCGATCAGGACGTCGGGATCGGTGAGGTCCTCGGCCGCCAGCACCACCCCGGGAACCGGCTCGGGAAGGCCGTTCAGGTAGATCGCGTAGTAGCGGTGCCCGGGCACGGGTTTGAGCTCCACCGAACGCAACGCCCGCTCCGCCAGCCAGGTCTGAATCCTGGCACCGACCGACTCCGGGCAGCCAGAATAGCCCTTCGCATCCACCCGACAACGCTCCATATTCACACCCCCTTAATCACGAAGGTTGAGCTCTTCGTAGTAAATATTAAGGGCTTCGCGCAGAAGTTCCAAGAGTACCCCGGGGTCGGCTAGGGCCTCGGCGGGGATATGCACCCCAGGGACCTCGCGGGCGTCGGCGTTGAAGCGGACCGCGTAACCTTCCCCTTGAGGAACAAGCACGATCTCCCCCACCCCGGCCTCGGCCATCCAGCCAAGGACGGGTTGGAGCACCGAGGGGGATAGCCCCTCGGGCCGCTTGCCCCAAAGGGCGATCCGGATCCGCCTCAAGGCCGAACCACCCGGAGCCCCTCCGGCCCTGCAAGGTAGGCAAGGTGCGCCATGCCAAGGAAAAGCCCGTGCTCCACCACACCGGGAATCGCCGAAAGGCGCGCGGCAAGCCCCTCGGGATCCTCGATTGGCCCAAGCGCGAGGTCCACCAGGTAGTGCCCGTGGTCGCTCAGGATCGGCTCCCCCTCCCGGGTACGAAGCCTGGGCTCGCCGCCTAAGGCGGCGAGCTCGGCCAAGGTCCGCCGGTAGCCAAAGGGCACGATCTCCACTGGGAGGGGAAAGCGCTGGCCAAGCCGGGCGACCCATTTGCGGGAATCGGCCACCACGACGAACATCCGGGCCGCGCGCTCGACGATCTTCTCGCCGAGAAGCGCCCCGCCCCCGCCCTTGGTGAGGGCGAGGCCGGGCGCCACCTCGTCGGCGCCGTCAACGGCCAGGTCCACCCCCTCGGGGCCGAGCTCTTTTAGGGGGACCCCCGCTTCCTCGGCAAGCCGCGCGGTCGCCTTGGAGGTGGGAACCCCAATAACCCCTTTTAGCTCGCCCCGCCGGATCCGCTCGCCGAGGGCGAGGATGGCGTAGCGTACCGTGCTTCCCGTGCCAAGGCCCACCACCATGCCGTCCTCAACGTGGCGAAGGGCCGCTAGCGCGGCTTGCTTCTTGTAGCGCTCAACCGCCTCCATCGAGGGCCTCCAAGACCTTCCTCGGGTGCTCCTCGGGTTTTGCCCGCTTTATTCGCAAGGCCACCCGCCCCTCGGGATCCACGAGGTAGGTATGCCGAAGGGTGCCCTCGCGTTTTTTGCCGTAAAAGTTTTTCAGCCCCCACGCACCCCAGGCACGGATCACCTGGGCTTCGGGATCGGAGAGCAGAGGGAAGGGCACCCCGAGCTTCTCGGCGAACTTCCGCTGGACTTCGGGAGGATCCGCGCTCACGCCGAGGACCGCGACCCCGCGGGCCTCAAACTCGGGGTAGAGCTCGGTAAAGGCTCGGACCTCGCGGGTGCATCCGGGGGTAAGCGCCTTGGGATAAAAGAAGACCACCACCGGACGGCCGCGGTAGTCGGAAAGGCGGTGGATCCGGTCTTCCTGATCGGGAAGGGCAAAATCGGGGGCTAACTCACGAACCTCGGGCATCGCGGCCACTATACCGCTTCCGCGAGCTCCCCACCCCCTTCAAGACGCTCAACCTCGATGGTCCCATAGGGCTCGGCCTGCCTTAGCGCCACCCAGCCCCGGCGGGCGGCCTCGAGGAGCGCGGCGAGGTGCACCGCCTTGGGGACAAACCGGCGCGGCGCAAGCTCTTCAAGGCGGGCCCGGGGCTTTGCGGCGAGCAGGGCGCGAAGGCGGCGCCAGGCCTCGCGCAGCCCGAAGCCCGCAATCGCCGCCAGCACCGGCCGAGGCCGCGCGGGAGGCGCGAGGCGGGCAAGCCGCCGGGGGTCGGCGGCAAGGCGGAGCCCCCCAACCACCGGCGCGGGGGGGAGGGGGATCAGGTCGCGCCGGGCTTCGGCCCGCCGGGCAAGGTCTTGCACCGCGGCCTCCAGATCCAAAAGAGCGGCCACGGCGCGCTCGGTCCTTGCGGCCTCCTCGGGCGCTTCGCCCCGCTCCTCTTCCCCCAGCCACAAAAGCACAAGCCTAGCCAGCTCGGGCGCAAGCCGCGCCCGCTCCAAAAGGGGCCAGCCCTCGGCCTGGGCAAGCGCCTGGGCCACAATCCGCGCGATGGGGATGTTCGCGGGGCGAAGCTGGCCCTCCTTTAGCGCCTTATAGAGAGCGTGGGCGCTCCCCCGGAACCCCTCGAACTCGAGGACTAACCCTCCCACGGCCGGGTTCCCGGACGAAGAAGGCCGATCTTCTCCCGCACCTCCTCCATCACCGGCTCGGCGATGGCCGCAGCCCGCTTCCGCCCGGCCTCAAGCCCCTCAAGCACGCGATCGGGGTGCGCTCTAAGTTCCGCGGCCCGCTCTTGAATGGGCCCGAGCTCCTTCATCATCGAGTCAAAAAGCATCCGCTTGCACTCCACGCAGCCGATCCCCGCCCGGCGGCACTCGGGCTCGATCACCTCCTTGACCAGCTCAGGAGGCGAGAAGTAGGTGTGGTAGCGCCAGATCAGGCAGCGGGTGGGCTCGCCTGGGTCGCTCCGCCGCACCCGGGCGGGGTCGGTGGGAGCGGTGCGAAGCTTTTCCCAGATGGAGGCGGGGTCCTCGAGGAGCCCGATCGTGTTCCCTTGGGATTTCGACATCTTGGCCTTGCCGTCAATCCCCGGCACCCTCGGGGCCTTAGGGTTCAATAGCGCCTTGGGCTCGGGAAAGGTCTCGCCGAAGGTGTGGTTGAAGCGGCGGGCGATCTCGCGGGTGAGCTCAAGATGCTGAAGCTGGTCCTCCCCCACCGGCACGGTATCCGCCTTGTAAAGCAGGATGTCCGCCGCCTGCAGGACCGGGTACATCAAAAGCCCCGCCGGCACCGATTTTTGTTTCTTGGCCTTGTCCTTGAACTGGGTCATGCGGAAGAGGTCCCCAAGGGGGGTCTGGGTGGTGAAGACCCAGGCGAGCTCGGTGTGCTCGGGGACGTGGGACTGCACAAAAAGCGTCACCCGATCGGGATCGAGGCCAGCCGCCATGTTGGCGAGCGCCGCCTCGAAGGTGCGCCTTGGAAGGAGGGCGGGGTCGTAGGCGGCGGGGTTGGTCAGGGCGTGGTAGTCCACGATGGCAAAGAGCGCCTCATGACCGAGCTTCTCGCCGAGCTCGACCCACTGCTTGATGGCGCCGAGGTAGTTGCCGATGTGGATCTCGCCGGTGGGCTGAATGCCCGAGAGCACGCGCTTCATGGCCGCCATGATAAAAGATTTCGCCCCGAAGCCTCGGGGCGACTTGGTGCCGGGAGTGGGACTCGAACCCACACGCCCTTGCGGGCACATGACCCTGAATCATGCGCGTCTACCAATTCCGCCATCCCGGCAGACGCACCACTTAGCCTAGGTAGGGCGGGTTCGTTTGTCAAGAAAAGCGCGCCCGTGGTAGCCTGCTTCCTGCTGGCGGGACCTCGTCCCGCACCCCCAAGGAGGACACGATGAAACGGACCTGGCAACCCAACCGCAGGAAGCGGAAGAAAACCCACGGTTTCCGGATCCGCATGCGCACCAAGGCCGGGCGGAAGGTGCTGGCCCGCCGGCGGAGGAAAGGCCGCAAGCGGCTCACGGTCTAGGCGTGCGTCCGCGTCCCCGCGTCACCTCGCTCAAGGGGGACGCGGCCTTTCGTCGGCTGCGCCGGGCCCGGGGGGCGCGGGGTAGGTACATGAATCTCCGCTTCCGCCCCCTCAACGCACCCGAGGTGCGGGTGGGCATTGTGGTCTCCAAAAAGGTAGGGAAGGCGGTGGTCCGCAACCGCATCAAGCGCCGCATCCGCGAGATCGTGCGTCGAAGCCACCTGCCCCCCGCCGAGCTCATGATCGTCGCCAAACCCGAGGCCGCCGAGGCCGACTTCGCCGAACTCACGCGCGATTTCCTCGAGCTGCTCAGAAAAAGCGGGCTTGTTCGGTAGAATGACCGGCGGTATGCGGCGCTTCCTTTTGTTTTTGATTCGCGTCTACCAGCGGTGGATTTCGCCGCTCAAAGGCCCAACCTGCCGTTTTTACCCCACCTGCTCGCACTACGCCTACGAGGCCATCGCCCGCCACGGGGTCCTGGCCGGCGGCTGGCTCGCCACCCGGCGCATCCTCCGCTGCCACCCCTTCCATCCGGGCGGCTACGACCCCGTGCCCGAAGAGCTCACCTTCATCCCTTTCGTACGAAAGGCGGCCCGTCCATGAGGCGTTGGATCCTTGCCCTTGGGGTACTGCTTGCGCCCGCCCTCGCCCTTCAAGCCGGCTGGCGCACGGTGGACGTGAACGGCGACGGCACCCCGGAGAAGGTGGCGGTGACCAACCTGATGGACGTCGCCTTCGCCGAAGACGGGCGGATCGTGGGCTGGTACGTCAAGCGCCTTAAGGGACGGGAGATTCGGGACTACGCCCGAGCCTTGAACCTGATCCGCCCCGGCCTACCGGCTCCAGGCATCGCCCAAGCCAAACTCAAGGCCGAAAGCTTCTCCGCCGATGGCGATGCGCTGGTGGCGCGCTTTACCGGAGAAGGCGTGCGACTCGCCTGGCGGATTCCTCTGGAACGCTACAGCGCGACCCTAAGCGTCGAGCTCGATGCCCCAAGCGAGCTCGTCTGGAACGGCATCGGCGGCACCGACCGCCCGGTGACCAAGTTGCTCCTTGAGGGCGCAAACGAACCCGTCCCTACGGGCGAGGGCAAAGCCCGGTACCTGGCGATCCAATCCCGCCCCAAGGCAGGCTACGCCTTTGTCCTCGTCCCCTCGAGGCCGCTTGTTGCCAAGCTCGAGGTTCAAAACGGCGGCGCCCTTGCCCGGCTTTTCCTCCCTGCCGGAAAAAACGAACTCCGCGTCTACGGCGGACAGAACGAGCTTGTGCGCTACCACGTCGAGGGGCTTTTGGCCCTGCCCGGGCTCTTTAGGCCCA
Source organism: Thermaceae bacterium (assembly GCA_027053145.1). The sequence continues at coordinate 13,473 of JALUED010000059.1, forward strand.
ACGTCTGGGGCAAGCTCTCCCTGGGGCTGCTTGCGCTCTTGGAGTTTTTCCACCGCATCACCGGCAACTGGGGGCTTGCCATCCTGCTCCTTACCCTGGCCGTCCGCCTCCTGCTCTGGCCGCTCATGCACCAGCAGTTCAAGGCAATGGCCGAGATGCAACGGCTTAAGCCCCTGGTGGACAAGATCAACGAGAAGTACAAAAACGATCCCGAGAAGCGAAACCAGGAGCTGATGAAGCTCTACGCCGAACACAAGGTGAACCCCGCAGCAGGGTGCCTGCCGATGTTCATCCAACTGCCCATCCTCTTCGTGCTCTGGCGGGTGATCGCCAACTACGAGTTCGGCGAGGGCTTTCTCTGGATCCCCGACCTGGCCCTGCCCGATCCCTACTACGTCCTTCCCATCCTCTACGTGCTGGTGATGATCGCCCAGACCCTGCTCATGGCCCAAGGCAACAAAGACGCGATCCGCCAAAGCCTTTTCATGAACCTGCTCTTCGTCTACCTCGTGCTGCAGTTCCCCGCCGGCGTCACCCTTTACTGGGTTTTCTCGACGCTGATCGGCCTTCTCCAGCAGTGGATGATCAACCGCCAACTCGCGGCCGCCCCCGGGCGATAATGGAAACATGAACGAGAAAAAGCGCGACCTCGACGACCTGCTCTCGGGGCTGGGCATCGGCGAAGAGGAAGCCCTGCTCGACGAGCCCCCGCCCACCGAAGCCACCGCTTCAGCGCCTAGC
>JALUED010000060.1 GCA_027053145.1 Thermaceae bacterium
TCGGCTTCATCTTCAACTTCCTGATCGGCGGCATCACCGGGGTCATGCTCTCGATGGTGCCGCTTGACTACCAATTCCACGACTCCTACTTCGTGGTCGCCCACTTCCACAACGTGCTCATGGCCGGGTCCGGTTTTGCCGCCTTCGCCGGGCTTTACTACTGGTTCCCCAAGTTCTTCGGCCGGATGTTTGATGAACGGCTTGGGCGGCTTCACTTTTGGTTTTTCCTCTTCGGCTACCTCTTCACCTTCCTGCCCCAGTACGCGCTCGGGTTCCTCGGCATGCCCCGGCGCTACTACACCTACCCCACCGAGGTCGCGGGCCTGCTCCCCTTGAACCAGGTGGCGACCTTTGGGGCGACGCTTTTCCTGATCGGTGGGCTGATTTGGGTTTGGAACATGGTGAAGTCGCTCCGCGCGGGCGAGCGGGCGCCGGCGAACCCCTGGGGCGGCTGGACGCTGGAGTGGCTGGTGCCGAGCCCGCCGCCCGAGCACAACTTTGACGTCAAGCTCCCCGATAAGTTCGAAAGCGAGCGGCCGCTTTACGACTGGGAGCAAAAGGGCGTGCGGCTTGAACCCGAGGATCCGGCCCACGTGCACCTTCCCAAGCCCTCGTTCTGGCCGCTCTTCACCTCGGCCGCGCTCTTCCTGCTCTTCTTCGGGCTCGCTGCCTACGACTGGCCGAACGCGGCGATGCTCGCGGGGGCGCTCCTCACCGTGGTGGGCCTCGTGGGCTGGGCGCTCGAACACGAGTACGCCGACCCCGAGACCGACCACCCCACCCTCTCGGGCAAGTCCAACGCCTTCATGGGGACGGTCTGGTTCCTCTCCTCCGAGGTGGGGCTTTTTGCCATCCTGCTCGCGGCCTACGTTTACCTCCGGATGAGCGGGGCGGCGACCCCGCCGGATGTGCGGCCCGAGCTTTGGCTTGCGCTCGTCAACACCTTCTTCCTGGTCTCCTCCTCCTTCCTCGTCCACTACGCCGCCCACGACTTAAAGCGCGGGAACCGCTCGAGTTTCCTCCTCGGCCTTTTGGTCGCGATCGTCTTCGGGGTGATCTTCCTTGGGATCCAGACCTACGAGTTCCTGACCGCCGCCGGCCACATGGACTGGCGCGAGAGCCTTTGGGCTGCGGCCTTCTTCATCGTGGTCGGGCTCCACGGCCTCCACGTCTTGATCGGGTCGGTTGGCCTCCTGCTTGCCTACCTGCAGGGGGTCTTCGGGAAGATCCTGCCCAAGCGGCCGGGCACCCTGGAGTCCGCGAGCCTCTACTGGCACCTGGTGGACGGGGTTTGGCTCGTCATCGTGGCGCTCTTTTACGTGTGGTAAGGGCGGGGCGGGCCTTGTCGGCCCGCCCCAAGGCTTTCATCATAGGGCTATGAAGGACCGCCTACAGGAGGCCTTCGGCGACCGGGTGAGCTTTTCCCCCGCGGTGCTCGAGGCCCATGGCCGGGACGAGGGCTACCCCGAGGCGCGGCCGGTGGACGCGGTGGTCTTCGCCGAGTCCGCCGAGGACGTGGAGAAGCTGATCCGGCTTGCGAACGAGGAGGGGTTTTCCGTCATTCCTTTTGGCGCCGGCACCAGCATCGAGGGCCACCTGATCCCGGTAAAGCGTCCGGCGGTGAGCCTTGACCTTTCCCGGATGAAGCGGATCCTCGAGGTCCGCCCCGAGGACTTCCTGGCCGTGGTCGAGCCCGGGGTGACCCGCGAGGAGCTGAACCAGCGCCTTCGACCCCACGGGCTTTTCTTCCCGGTGGACCCGGGGGCGAACGCGACGCTCGGTGGCATGGCCGCGACCAACGCCTCCGGCACCACCACCGTGCGCTACGGCGGGATGCGCGCGAACGTGCTCGCGCTCGAGGCGGTGATGGCCACCGGCGAACGGGTGCGCTTCGGCCGCCCGGTGCGGAAGACGAGCGCGGGCTACGACCTAAAAGACCTTCTGATCGGCTCCGAGGGGACGCTCGGGGTGATCACCAAGCTCTACCTGAAGCTCCACCCGCTTCCCGCCGAGGTGCACGCGCTACGGGTTTTCTTTTCCTCCGTCGAGGACGCCGCCGGGGCGGCCTACGCCCTGATGGGGGCGGGGCTTCCGGTGGCGCGGCTTGAGCTCGTGGACGACCAGGCGCTCCGCGCGGTGAACCGCTACCTCGAAAAGGACTACCCCGAGCGCCCCGCGCTCTTCATCGAGTTCCACTCCTCCACCGAGGCCGCCCTTGAAGCCGAGCGCGAGGTGGCCCTCGAGCTCATCGAGGAGTTCAACCCCCTCGAAGTTGCCGCCGCCCGGTCTTTGGAGGAGCAGAAGGCCCAGTGGGAGGCGCGGCACCAGGCTTACTGGGCGCTCGTCCACCTCTTCCCAAACCGGCAATACGCGATCACCGACACCGCGGTGCCGCTCTCGAAGCTCCCCGAGCTCATCGCCTACGCCAAAGAGCAGATGGAGGCGCTGGGCCTTGAGGGTTCGATCCTCGGCCACGTGGGGGACGGCAACTTCCACACCATCGTTGCCGTGCGCGAAGAGGACTACCCCAAAGCCGAGGCTTACGTCGAGCGGCTGGTGGAGCGGGCGCTTCTGCTCGAGGGCACGATCTCCGGCGAGCACGGGGTGGGGCTCAGGAAGCGGAAGTTCATGGAAAAAGAGCACGGCCCTGCCCTTGGGTGGATGCGGAAGGTCAAGGCGGCTTTCGATCCCAAGGGGATCCTGAACCCGGGCAAGGTCCTGCCCTAATCTTCATCACCGCTCGTGGGGGTATGCTGGCCCCGTGCGGACGGATTACCGGGTTTTGGAACTAAAGGGGCCGCTTCTTTGGGCGGTGCTCGCGGTGGCCCTTTTGCTTGGGCTTTTGCTTGCGGTTTGGCTGCTTGCGAGCGCCCTCGTCCTCGCCCTCATCCTGCCCCTCGTCGCTTACGGCTACGCCCTTTACCTCCGCCTTCGCCAGCGGCGTTGGCGGCGGCTCCCGCCGGGGGGCTGGCGGCCTTAGCGCGGGGTCGGGAAGGCGCCGGGGCAAGGGGCCCCGGCGTATACTTTTTCGCGATGGAGAAGTACAACCCCCACGCCATCGAGCCCAAATGGCAGCGCTATTGGCAGGAAATCGGCCTGATGAAGGCGCGGGAGGGGGGGAAGAAGTACTACGTCCTCGAGATGTTCCCCTACCCTTCCGGCGACCTCCATATGGGCCACCTCAAGAACTACACCATGGGGGACGCGCTGGCCCGCTTCCTCAAGATGCAGGGCTATGAGGTGCTCCACCCCATGGGCTGGGACGCCTTCGGCCTGCCGGCGGAGAACGCCGCCCTCAAGTTCGGCCTCCACCCCCGCGAGTGGACCTATAAGAACATCAAGCGGGCCAAGGAGTCCCTCAACCTGATGGGCATCCTCTACGACTGGGACCGCGAGGTCACCACCTGCGAGCCCGACTACTACAAGTGGAACCAGTGGTTCTTCATCAAGATGTTCGAACGGGGCCTCGCCTACCGCGCCGAAGCCGAGGTCAACTGGTGCCCCAAGTGCCAGACCGTGCTCGCCAACGAGCAGGTGATCGACGGCCGCTGCTGGCGCCACGAGGACACCCTGGTCGAAAAGAAGAAGCTTGAGCAGTGGTTCTTTAAGATCACCGCTTACGCCGACCGGCTCCTTGAGGACCTCGACAAGCTCGAGCGCTGGCCCGAAAGGGTCAAGGCCATGCAGCGGGCCTGGATCGGGAGGAGCGAGGGCGCCGAGATCGACTTCCCCATCGAGGGCCACCCCGGCGAGACCCTCAAGGTCTTCACCACGAGGCCCGACACCCTCTTCGGCGCCACCTTCATGGTGATCGCCCCCGAGCACCGGCGAGAAGATCCCCATCTACGTGGCCGACTACGTGCTCATGGGCTACGGCACCGGCGCCATCATGGCGGTGCCCGCCCACGACCAGCGGGACTTTGAGTTCGCAAAGAAGTATGGCCTCGAAATTCGCCCCGTCATCAAGCCCAAGGACGGCGAGCTTCCTGAGCCCTTGGAGGAAGCCTTTGAAGCGCCCGGGGTGATGGTGAACTCGGGCCCCTTCGACGGCACCCCGAGCGAGGAGGGGAAGGCTAAGGTCATCGCCTGGCTTGAGGAAAAGGGCCTGGGCAAGCGGGCGGTGAACTACCGCCTCCGCGACTGGCTGATCAGCCGCCAGCGCTACTGGGGCACGCCGATCCCCATGGTCCACTGCGAGCACTGCGGCATCGTGCCGGTTCCGGAAAAGGACCTGCCGGTCAAGCTCCCCGAGATCAAGGACGTCGAGGAGATCCGGCCCAAGGGGAAGAGCCCCCTCGAGGCCCACCCCGAGTTCATCGAGACCACCTGCCCGAAGTGCGGCCGCCCCGCCCGGCGCGACCCCGACACCATGGACACCTTCGTGGACTCCTCCTGGTATTTCCTCCGCTACACCGACCCCAAGAACGACCGGCTCCCCTTCGACCACGAGAAGGCCGACTTCTGGATGCCGGTGGACCAGTACATCGGCGGCATCGAGCACGCCGTGCTCCACCTCCTCTACTCGCGGTTTTTCACCAAGGTGCTCCACGACATGGGTCTGGTCGCGGTGGACGAGCCCTTCGAGGGGCTCTTCACCCAGGGCATGGTGCTCGGGTGGACCGACTTCGGCCCGGTCGAGGTCGAGGGCGAGGTTGTCCGTCTGCCGGACGAGACCCGGATCCGGCTTGAGCTTGAGAAAACCGAGCTCACCCTGGAGGAGCTCAAGAAGATGGGGGCCGAGCTCAGAGAGGGCGAGGACGGCCGGATGCACCTTTGGAAGCCGGCGGTGATGAGCAAGTCCCTCGGCAACGGGGTGATGGTCGGGCCCTTCGTTCGCGAGCAGGGTGCCGACATCGCCCGCATCACCATCCTCTTCGCCGCCCCGCCCGAGGCCGACATGGTCTGGACCGAGGAGGGGGTTTCGGGGGCCTGGCGGTTCTTAAACCGCGTCTGGCGCCGCTTTGAGGAGGACCGGGCGGAGCTCGAGAAGACCCCCGAGGACTTCGACCCGTCGGCCCTTTCGGGCGAGGAGAAAGCCCTTTGGCGTGCGCTCCACCGCGCCATCAAGAAGGTCACCGAGGACACCCAGGGCTTCCGCTTCAACACCGCGATCGCCGCGCTGATGGAGCTCTTGAACGCCCTCTACGACTACCGCAAGAAGGCCCCGGTCTCCCCGGTCTACAAGCGTGCCCTCAAGAACTACCTGCGTCTGCTCGCCCCCTTTGCCCCCCACATCGCTGAGGAGCTTTGGCACCGCTTCGAGGATCGCTCGATCTTTCTCTCGGGTTGGCCCGAGTTCGACGAGGAGGCGCTTAAAGAAGAGGCGGTCGAGGTCGTGGTCCAGGTCAACGGCAAGGTGCGCGGCCGCGTCACCGTCCCCGTGGACGTCCCCGAGGAGGAGGTCAAACGCCTAGCCCGGGAGCACCCGAACGTCCGCCGCTTTTTGGAAGGGAAGCAGGTGGTGAGGGAGATCTACGTGCCCGGGAAGCTTTTGAACCTGGTGGTGCGGTAGATTGGCAAAACGCGCCAGGGGGCGGGCCGCGGCCCGCCCCCTGATGGTTACGTTTAGGTGTTATCGCAAGCGTTGTGAGTCGAACTCGCGCGGCGTTTGACCGGAGCTGGACGGAAGGACTCTAAGTACGCCTGCAGAGGTGACGGTGAAGTCGGAAGTTTTCCCCCAGGAAACTTTAAAGATTGAGGGTGGCGTAAAAACCAACTTGGTAAAAGGGGCGTTATAAGCCCGAACGTTGGCGTAGTAGATTTCTCCTGGGGTTAGGTTCAGGTGGTTAAACGTGATCGAGGTTCCTTCAGTCCTCCACCATTTGATAAATTCGTCCCCACTGTTGGTTTTGTGCCAGAGCGATACGCTATAAGCAACTGCTTCGGGCACCGCGTTCCAGCTGATGGTCGCGCTGGTCGCCGTGGCTTGCAATTTGGGCGCGGGCCTTGCCATCACGTCGCCGGCGGTGAGGTGCGCAGTCTTCTTGAGGTGAATCCCCCCGGGTAGATCGCTTTCTAAGGTGTAGTCGCCGTCAACGATGTCAATGGTCCATATCCACCACCACCAATCGGGACCACTTACTGAGTGGTAGAGGCGAACGGTCAGCGGGTCTCCGCCGTGCCACCCGCTGGGACCAGTAACCTTTACTTCCACCCCGTCCGGGCCGGTCATGGGCACGTCGCCGACGATGAGGAACGCGATGCCAGGCTTGGATCCCCCGTAGTTGTAAGTTCCCAAGGCCGCCTGTACGGCCTGCTCGACAGGGTTTCCCAGCTGGTTGCAGCTTGTTGCTAAGAACGCAGTCAGTCCCAGCAACCCGAGGGATACGAGACCTACCCTTTTCACCTTTTTCACCTCCTCATTTAAGATACACTTGTGTTTTGTAAGGACGCAAGAAAAAACGCCACATTCCCGGTCATCAATCGGATGGAGACAATCGGATGAAGAAGCAGTTTTTAAAGCCTTAACCCTTTTAGCCCTTTTTGAACCCCAATAGCGCCCCCACCGCAAACCCCGAGGCGAAGGGGAGGTTGTAGGTGAGGACCTCGAGCAGCTTCTGCCAGAAGCCCTTCAGGGTGTCGGGTTCAAGGAGGGGCTCAACGTCCCTCTGAATGCGGGTCCAGTCAATCTCGATGTAGCCGGCGTAGGCAAGCAGTTGCAGGCTGATGAAGAGGAAACCAAGGACGAGGGCCAAAAGCCGCCCGACCTTTTTCAGGGTGTAGCCGCTGACCCAGCCGGCGACGCCGCCGAAGCCGAGCTGGGCGAGGACGGGTCCATAGGCTTCCATGCCCTTCCATCATAGGCGAAGGCCCCTCTTTAGGGCTTCCACCCTAGGGGCTCGGCGAGGAAGGGGCCGCTTGGGTTGACGTGGAAGCGGAGGAACTTGGAGACCGCGACGGTGGCGGGGTAAGGGCGCGCGTGCTTCTTGGCGTCCTCCAGGGTCCAGGCCAGGGCGTTGTGAAAGTCCACAAGCAGAAGCTCAAGCTTCCAAGCCCGAAGGCCCGCGGGTAGCGTGGGGTGCGTGTAGCAGGCGGGCTCGAACTGCTTGCACCCTTGGGCTAGCGCGATCGTTCGCTCGGCGAGGCTCAGGGTGTAGGGGCCAAACCGGACGGGAAGCCCAAGGCGCAGCCGCTGGATCCAGTCGGCGACCGCGGCCTCCCAGTAGCTCCGGGCCTCCTTGGTGCGCGGCGCGATGACGTACCGCCAGGCACCGGGGGTGCTCGTGGAGCGCGAGGTGGTCTGGGTAATGCGGAAAAAGTCGTGGTTCGGAACGGCCTCGGACTGCGCAACGCTGAGGCTGAGTAGCATCAGGAAAAGGAGCGTGCGCATTTCCTAAGTTTATCCCAGCGATTTCTCCGGGCTGGGTTAAAAACGCTCGCGGCAGGAGGCCGGGGTGCAGTAGGATAGCGAGACACCCCCAGTCTGGTTCCCCCATTTGGGGGTACGCCCCTGGGCAACCGTTCCCTAGCATGAGAGCTGGGATGAGCCGTGAGAGGCGGCGACCCCCGGAGCCCAAAACGGGCGCCACGGGCCCGGGGCGAGCCAGTGGCGCGACCGGCTCACGGCCTCTTCAGTGGAGGTGAGGCGATGAAGAGGCTTGGAGGAACCACCCGTGCGCTTGGGCTTGCATTGGCCTTGCTTTGGGGGCTGGGCTATGCTGCAAGCCCTCAGACCGAAACCCAAACTTGGTCCATCAACTTCCCCACGTTCTTCTACGCTTGGATCAACACCGACACCGTGGCCTTCGACTTCAACAGCTCGGCAACGAGCTTCGATGGGAAGCTTGCGAACCTGACGGTTGACGGCGCGACCTACCAGGGGGCTAACAAGGCCAACTTCGAGGCCTGCATCAACAACTCCTACATCGATGGGACTACGGATCCCAGCGGTTCCTTCACCGGCGTGACCACGGCGCCAACACGCCCCGACTGCTATTTCGCTCCCACCACCCTTACCGACGATGCGACGCCGACCTATTCGGCTACCTACAACGACGGCACCTACACCAACGGTAAAGCGGACACCGACATCCTCGTGGCGGCCGTTGGGCTTGGCGGCTTCAAGTTGGCGACGATCAGCGCCACGGTGCCGGATGGGTTTACCTTCCGCATCTACCCGATGGCGCTCGACAGCGGTCACGTGCTTCGTTCGGTGGACCCGAGCACGGCGAAGGCTTACTTGGATTCGTCCGCTTCCTCGGTCACTGTGGACTGGAGGGGAACCGATTACGGTTACTATGTGGATGGTAGCCTCTTCCTCTACCTGATGCCTCTAGTCCACGGCTTGGTTCTGGACCCCGATACCGTGGACATTACCACGACCCCGAGCGTCACGGTGACCTACACGATCTCCTCCCTCTAGTAAGGAAACGATGCCTGCGCTTGCCCCCCTCCCTCCCCGGTTTTGGGCCTGGATCGGAGGGGGGCTTTTGCTCTTCCTCGGGTTTTTCCAAGGGGTCCGCGCCGCCCAGGGGGTGGGGCTTGCGCCGCCCCGTTTTGAGCTGGTGCTTGCGCCGGGCGAGCGGGCCACCAAAGAGTTCGTGGCCTTCACCGAGGAGGGGAAAGTCGTCCGCGTGCGTGCGGACCTCCTCGACTACACCCAGGACGGCCGGGGCAACGTGCGCTTTCTTCCTCCGGGGCACCAGCGCTACTCGCTTTACCCCTTTTTGCAGATCGCCCTTGACCCCTTCACCCTGCAAAAGGGCCGGAACCGCCGCATCCCCTTCACCGTCACCGCGCCGGAAAAGGGGGAGGGGAGCTATTGGATCGCCCTTGCCCTCACCACGGAGCCCAGGCCTAGGCCGGGCGGGGGGGAGCTTGCCGTGCGGGTCATGCAGCGCCTGCGCCTTGTTGCCGGGATCTACCTCACCGTGGCGGGCACCGCCCGGCCTGAGGCCGAGGTGCTGAACCCGAGGTGGCGGGTGCGGAAGGGGACCTCGGGAGGGCCAATTCGGATCTTTGAGCTCGAGGTCCGCAACCTGGGCAACACCTACCTGCGCCTTGCCCCTCGGCTTTTCCTGAAAGACCAGACCGGCCGGGAGATTTACTCCGAAACAAAAAGCGAGGTGCTGATCCTACGGGGGGCGAGCGTGCGCCTGGCATTCCCCTTCCCGGAGGTCCCCGAAGCGGCGGTGCTGGGCGGCGTGGAGCTTTTGGGCCGGGGACCCTCGGCGGTGCGGCTTTCGACACCGCTTTACGCGGAGGCGCCTCTAAAATAGGCTCATGCGCCCATGGGGCTTGGTTTGGATTGCCGCAGCATTTGTCGTCTTGCCATTGGCGTGGGCGGACGAGGTGGACATCAACGTGGACTACCCCGACTACCTCTATATCGCAAGCGGCGTGGATGAGGTGGCCTACAACTTCGACGCCCCGAGCGCCCCGCATCCCGGGCTTCTTTCCAAGCTGGACCCAAGCCTTGCGGACGATTACCCCAACTACGCGGGTTACATCATGCCGGCGGCAACCAAACCCGCGCTCAAACGTTGCTTGGGCATTCCCGACGCCCCTGGGGGGCGCTACGAGGGGACGACGAGCCCACCCCCCGCGGCCCTTTCGCCCTGCCGGTTTGCGCCGAGCAATCTGCTTTCCTCGGGGCTTTTCCAGGCGCGCTATAAGGGCACCGGCCGCGACCACTGCACGGAACCCCTTTACGCCGACGCCAGCCTGCTCGTTTTGGCGAACGGTCCTTGGAAGGTGAGCGCAAAGCTTCAGGACGCGGCTCCGGACGGGGTGGAGCTTCACGTGCTCCCGCTCACCTTTAAAGCCCCAAACCTTCGGCTGTGCAAGATGGGCGCGATTTCAAACCCCAAGCGGCACGACCGCAAACTTACCGCGAGGCGGTACCGCCTTTTGAGCAAGGATCCAAAAGCCAGCAACAAGCGCTACGCGTACTACACCGAGCACCAGGGGGTATACCTGCTTCCCCTGCTTTTTTACCTGGAGCTCGACCCCAACCTGGCCGCCCCCCTTTGGGGCACGAGCCAGACGGTGACGGTGGAGTACGTGGTCCGCACGAGGCCCTAGACGATGCGGCGGTGGTTTTTTTCGCTTTTCCTTGCGCTTTCCGCCCTAGTGCGGGCGGGGGCCATCGGGGTGGAGCCGCCCTTTGCCGAGTTCCGTGCTCGGCCGGGGGCAGAGCTTGGCGGGACGTTTCGCGTTTTCTCCGAGCGGCCGCTGCTTCGGGCACGGGTCGAGCTTTTGGACTGGCGCCGTCTGCCCGGGGGAGGGCTTGAGCTGCTGCCCCCGGGTTCCGCTCCGAGGAGCCTGGCCCCCTGGATTCGCGTGGCTCCGAGGGCGGTGGACGTTCCCGGAAGGGAGGCGAGGGTGCGCTACCGCATTGCGCTTCCGCCCAAGGCCGAGGGCAGCTATCACGTGGCCCTTTTGTTTCGGGCCCAAGAAGAGGAAGGGAAAGGGGCGGGCCTGCGCGTGCGTGCGCGGGTGGGGGTGCTCGTGCCGATCTACGTTTCGATCGAGGGCACCGAAGCGCCCATGCTTCGCCTCCTAAAAACCGAGCGCGCGGGCGATCGCTACCGCTTGTACCTGCAAAACCAGGGCAACGTCTACCTTCCGGTGCGCGTCTGGGTGGACGCGATCGGTCCAAGGGGCGAGCGCCTGAAGCGGGAAGGGCTGTTTTCCGGCGACCTTCTCCCGGGGGAGCGGATCCGGGTCGAGTACGATCGGGGCGGGCTTCCAGAGGGTGCCCTGCTCCTTCGCTTCGTGGCGGCCGCCAAGGGGCTTGAGCCTTTGGTGTGGGAGGTCGAGCCGTGAAGGCGCGTGGGGTTCTCCTGGCGTTGTGGCTGTTTGCGGCGGCCTGGGCGCAGCTGCCCAAGCCCACGGTGAACTACGTGATCCTCGAGGTCGTCCCCTACGACCTCGTCTTCGACGACCAAAGCGCGGGGCCGGTCAACCCCGAGCGCATGGCCTGCGCGGCCGTGCACGACCCGGCACCCTTGGGGTCCGTTCGCGCGCACGCGCCCCGGGCCGAGGTTTCCTTTTTGAACCCTGCGGGAATCGCCAGTTGCGCGAACCCCCCGCCTTACCCGGATCCCCCGCCGGTGGTGGCCCTCGGCCGCGACCCGCACGCGACCACGAACGAAGCCGTCTACGGGGTCTTGGTGCGCATCGCTTTCTACGGCAGGGGTTTAGACCCGGGTAAGAAGAAGATTGCGGACGCGCTCAGGGACTACGAGCAGCTTTCGTTTGCCACCGACGGGGATACGCGCTGGTGGGAGACCCTGGACTGGCGCGCGGCCGACGCGCTTTATAACCCCAAGGACCCGGTGGCGCTTTCCTCGATCCGCTGGGTGCGCCTGAGGGACAATGCGCATCTTGCCAACTTCGACGAGGCGCCCTATTGGCAGGAGGGGCACGTCTTTGGGTTTTTCCGCTGGTGCCGGGCCGGGACCTGGGGTCTGCCGACCCACGTGCGCCTGCACGGCGGCGAGGAAGCGGCCACGCTTTGGGCGCGGCTTGCACCTAACGAGATCGTGGAAAAGCGCCCGGGTAGCCCCATCGCTTTCAAGCAGAGCACGAACCTGCCGAGCTGGTGCGACCTGGACCCCTTTCCCAGCTTGAAGCTCAAGCTCTACTAGCGGACGAGGACGGACCTTGGGATCGCGATCGTCTCGCCGCTTAGGAGTTGGGCCTTGAGGATCAGGGTGAGCTTGCCCTTGAGGCTGGGCGGCACGTCGTAGCGGCCCCGCCAGTCGGCGCCTTCGCCGGTGAGGGGGTAGCGCTTGCCTTTGACTTCAAGCCAAACCCGTTTGGCGGGCGCAAAGAGGTGCACGGCCACGGGAACGCCGCGTTGCCCCGGCTGCACGAGGGGCCGCGTGCGCAGTAGGCCCCACGGGGCCTTGGGGTCGGCCTCGAGGAAGAAGGCGTAGGACGTTTGCGCTCCCTGGCCCTCGGCGACAAGCTCAAGCCTCAGGGTCCCGCGGGCTCCCCCAAGCTGCACGCGCCCGGCCCAAAGCCCTTCGCGAACCCTCTTTAGGTGACCGAGGACGCGCCCTTCGCTCTGCACGTAGACCCGTTCGGGCTCGCCCTCCACCTTGGCGGTAACGAGGGGGGCGGCTTTCGGGGGCACCCGTTCGGCCTCGGGGTGGACCTCGAGGATCCCGATCGCGCTGGCGCGGGCGACGCGCTTTGGGGGGGCTTTGACCCAGAGCACCACCTGCGCGGTCTTGCCCGGCAGGACCACCGCCGAGACTTCCCGGGTTTCGGCCTGCCACCCCGGGGGCAGGGCGCGCTCGAGGATCCGCACCCGGTAGGTGCCGGGCTGGAGCCCAAGCAAGCGGAAGCGCCCCCCTAGCTCGGTGGGTAGCTGGACCGCCCGCCCCGTGGGGCCTTCGATTTCGAGGACAAACCGCTGGGGAGGAACCGACCAGTCCGCCCGCACCGCGACCCGCCCTTCCAGCCCGCCCCGCACGGTGGCGGAAAAGACCACCCGGGTTTTGCCCTTCGCCCGAACCTCCACGGTCCGGCTCGGGTTTTGGACGAGGAGCGCAACCGGCAACGTGCGCACATCGAGCGAAACGCGGTAGCGGCCGGGGGGAAGCTCGAGGCGAAACCGCCCTTTGGCGTTCGTTTGGGTGGCGTAGGGGCCGACGAGGACCTGGATGCCGGCGAGGTTGAGCCGCACGTCCTTGGGAAGGCGCAGGACGCCCTCCAGCACCCCGATCTTGCGCCCGCCGAAGAGCTCGGAGACTGCCCTTGGGACCTCCAGGGCGAAGGCGTAGTCGGCGCTGAGCCGAAGGGCGTAGCGGGGGCCGGGCCATTCGGCCTGGGCGTTAAGGTCGAGCACAACGCCCTCGAGGGGGCGGCGAAGGCCAAGCGAAAGCCGAACCCGGCCCTTAGCGGGCGTCCATTCTAGGGCGAGCTCGTCGCGCTCGAGGCCGAACCGCCGAACCCAGCGGGAGCGGAGCCGGGTTTCCTCCCAGGGGTAGCGAAGTTCGGCCCCAAGGCCGAGATCGCCCACCCAAAGGGGGGTTTGCTGGCGGAAGGTGAGGCTTCCCCGGAGTCCCGAACGGGCGTTCCAGCCCAGGCTCGCGCCGAGCGCGGCGCGCTTTTGGGGTAGGCTGAGGTACGAGCTCAACCCCAGGGAAGCGGGCCCTTCCCAGCGCGTGCCCGCCGAGAGGCCAAGCGTCCAGCTGGGGTTTCGCGAAAGCCGGAGCCAGGTTCCAAGGCTTACGGCCTCGGTGCTTAAGGAAAAGCGGTGCTCGCGGTCGGCGCTGGGCCGGTAGGTGAGGCTGGTGGCGCCTTGCCAGCGGGCCTCCGCGAGCGAGGCGGAGGCCTGCCAGAAGAGGGTGCTCTGGAGCTTGCGGGAGAGGCTGAACCGATGGGTCCAGGGGGGCGCGTTCATCGCGTAGCCCGCTGCCCACTCCCCCCACCGAAGCCCAAGCCGAACGCCGACGCCCCCGGTCCCCGGAAGGAGGTGGGCTTCGTAGCCGACGCCGGCCTGCGCCAGGCGAAGCTCCCCGGAGGCCTTGAGGTACGCTTCGGGCCTTAGGCCAAAGGCGACGGCGTGGCGGCTCCTCGAGGTCGAAAACCCCAAGCTAGCCGCGAACTCCTCCGCGCCGCGCAGGAAAAACCGGGCTTTGACCGGCTTTTCCTCGATCGTCAGGTAGCCCCAAGGGCGCTCCGCCCAGCCCCCGCCAAACCGCCACATCTCGCCCTTAAACGCGAAGGTTCCAAAGCTTCGGTCCCCATAGGATGCGGAGAAAAGCCGCATCTCCACGTAGTCGGAGAGCTTCCCAAAAAGCGAAAAGCTTTCACTTGATGCCAAGGAGGGGTAGGGCAGGTCCCCGCGGAGTTCGCCGAAGAGGCGGGGCGGCACGTCGGGGCCCTGGAGCGCGAGCTTTTTGACCTCGACCAGGCGCCGCACCGCAAGCTTGCCTCGCTTGAGCCGTGCGCTGACGCGGTAGCCCCCCGGAGCGGGTAGGAGGAACCGCACGCGCTTTCGGGAAAAGGCCTTGAGCGAAAACTCCGTGCGCCCGACCGTGCCCGCTTCGCCCTTGACCTCCACCACCACCCGGTCGTCCCCGTTGCCCGTGTTTGCGACCTCGACGTAAAGGGGGATCTGGGGGGGCCAGAAGCTGAGTTC